>DASUEL010000065.1:0-17061 GCA_036275095.1 Bdellovibrionales bacterium | reverse complement strand
TCCCCTCTCCGGCCCCGGGCTTTCGCATGAGCAGCAGTTCGTGATCCGACAAAATTCGAAGGGATTGATAGAGGTGGCGTGGGTCTCGGTGGCGGTCCGGCAAAATCGGCTCGATGCGGCCGGCGCTTAAACGATACGGCTGCTGGCCCCCGTCCCAGGTTCCCAGAAAAATCGGATCGCCCTGCCAGCTCTGCAGGAGCGTCCCGTGGACCCGTCCGTACTGCAAGCCGTAGCTCTCGCCGCTTCCCTTTTGATCTTCGACTGCACCGTGCGTGCATGAAAGTGCCGCCATGACGGCGAAGACCGTGAACCGCATTTGCACGCTCATTTGGATGCTCGCTAAATTGGTGGCCCCAGCAGGACTTGCACCTACATCTGAGTCCGAAAGAGACTCCGTCCTAATATTTAGACGATGGGGCCGTACGCTTAGACGAGATTTTCGGACCGCACCGCTGAAATTGCAAGGATTTGAACGTCACGGAGCGGAGCGCGTTGCGCGATCAGCCGCGCGAACTGCGGGCGGCCTTCGCAATCGCGAGCAAAACCCGCTCCTCCGGTACCGGAATGCCCAACCGGTTGTAGTGCATATGCAGGCAGGAACGGCCAAGCAGGTGGATCGCGCGGCGCACGCCGGCCGAAAGCGGCGCGCGACTCGAAAGCAACGGCTCGACCTGGCGGACCATTCGCGAATTCACCTCCTGAATGGCGCTATCCCGTGACTGCCAATAACTTTGCGGCGAAGCGATTATGTTTCGCGCCATCTCGACCAACCGGCCGGTGCCCGACTCGGGCCCGGCATCAGCGACTCCCGCGGTTTGGGCCGCCGCGAACACGGCCGAACGCTCCTCGTCGTCGAGTCCCATCGCTCGCAGCAGTGAGTCCCCGCTCGCAAGAGCGAACTCAGCCCGGCTCATTTTGAGACCCTGGCTTTTCAACCTTAGAAAATCGAGCGCCGCCACCGAGCTCGCGTCGAAGATTCTCTCGCATAGCCTGACTCCGGCTTTTCCGCCATAGCGCGCCACTTCAGGCCGGTAACGTGCCGGTTCGGGTGCCGAAGGCGAACGCCTCTTCAGCTCCTCGAGGAGACGCGCGCGCGGTTCACCGCGCGTAATTGCTCTAGGCCCGAAAAAGCGTAAGCGGAGGTGAAAGCCGCGGTCATGGTAGCGCACGAAAAAAAAATAATCGAAGCGCCCGGGGCCGATGGATTCTTTTGCGAGCGGCGTTAGAACTTCCGTCAGATACGCGTCCATCTCGGGCAGCTGCATGTACACTTTGTAGTAAACACATTCGATTTGACGAGACGTATTCGTTTTCATCGGAATTCCTGCTGCAAGACCTTGTAAGACCGCGACCGGCACGCATCACTATAATACTCCGTGCTGAGTTTTTGAAACGACTTTGTCGCCGCATGATACGAATCCGCACTCGAAATTCCTTCTTTGATTCACGTCAAAAAAATTTTTTATTCTACCCTCCTCAGTTCGTTCTAATAACCGAGCGTCGCTAAAGTATGAGGCTCAACGGCCGATAGCTATAGTGGCCAGCAATTATGCTGGATTCCAGGAGGACGTATGAAGGAATTCGATTTGGATCTCGAGCTTGAGAAGATCGCCAAGAAACTTCAGCCCGTTGCTAAGACGGATGACGCTGAGTACAACACGGCCGGCGGAAGCTGCGCGACCAGCGGCGGCTGCCCGTCAGAGTGATCTTTCTATCCTAAGATTTTTGGGATAAATCAGTTGACCAGACCGGAAGGTCTGGTCAACTGTCTTTTTGGGGGGCCACAGACGGCCCGTATGGCGCACCGGAGAAGCAATGCCACTAAAATGGGCACCGCGTTCATTTCTCGCCCTTTGGATAATTGTACCCGCCCTCGCGCACCCCGCCCTCAGCCCCGAACAATTTTATGAGTCCCGCAACGCGATTTATTTTCTGATCGCGCTCATCGGGTACGTCTTGCTCGCGAAGCGTTCCGCGCTCGATGCGGCTCTCAAATTGGGACATTGGTTTTGGGCCTTCGTTTTGGTTGTCGGATCAATTCTGATTTCGTGGGCCCCCGGAATTCCGAACGACGGTTTGTTTTTGCTCGCGGCCGCGATCTTCACGGCGTCGTTCATTTTTCTTTCGCTGTTCAGCCATTACGATTTCAGCCTCGACGATTTGTCGCTCGCGGCGGCCCTGCTGCTTTTGATCGCGACCACCAACGGACTGGCGTACGCTTTTGCCGGCGTGTTTCCGCTCGACTTCATCGCGAAGAATTTTTCCCTGGGGGCGCCCGTGGGCCCAAAGAGTTTCGTCTCGATTCTGGCCGTACAGCTGATTCCGGTCATTTTGCTGGGTGAGCTCCGAAAATTCGGCGGCGCCCGGGTTCTGCTCCTGAGGGCCTCGGTCTTCTGCGGTATGCTCTATATCTGCCTCATGCGAAGCCGTACCGCCTGGGTCGCGCTCGGCACGTATAGCCTGATTTGCATTTTCATTCTGATTTTCAAACGAGGCGCGGCGACGAGGCAACCGGCCGTCGTTTTTCTCGCTCTCTTTACCGCTGCCGTGGTGTCCGTCGCGACGATCCCGACAAAGCTCAAATGGTCCAGCTCCGCTCCTTATCGCCAATCGCTGGAGACGATCGGAAGCCTCGAAGCCTCGAGCGGGCGCGACGAGCTCTGGAAGATCGCGGGTCTCATGTTTAAGGCCGAGCCCATCCTCGGTGTCGGCGCCGGACAATACCCCGCTCTATTCGCCAAATACGCGCTCGAGCCCACGGTTGATCGCACGAAGTTTCAGCGCGGTTTCATTCCGTCATCGAGCAACGATTTCATTCAGGCGTTCGCGGAGCGCGGGCTCCTTGGCGGCTTCGCGTACCTCGCTTGGGCGCTGCTTCTCCCGGCGCTCTATCTTGCTCGTGCCGCGTTTCGCGCGAAACCGTTTCAGTGGGCTCCGGTCCTGCTTCTGCTGTCATCGATCGGCGGTACCATCAGCGCCATGTTCAACGGCGTGGCGCCGAACATGTTTTTGCTGCTGAATTTTTTGTTAACGACCGCTCTCGCCCTGAAGCTTCTCGATACCGCGCCGGCGCGAGCGCACGTCACTTCGGCCCGAAACGCGCTCTGGATCTCGGCACCCTTCGCGCTTCTGCTCGCGGTTCTTACGGCACGGCTTCTGGCGGGCCAAGCGAGTTACGAATACGTGCGCAACTTCACTCTCGTGCGGCGAGCCGACGATCAGGCCAAAGTCTTCAAGGTGGCGAAATTCAGCTACGCGGCGTGGCCATGGGCTTATCATTGGAACGACCAAGGATTCTATTTCGGCGGGCATGGTTTCGTCATGGATCACCTCAACTTCGGCCGGGCCGAGGATGCCAAGGACTTCGTCGCCGGGACCCTGGCCCGATGGCCTGAAGATCGCCGGGCCCTGCATGTGGCGGCGGGTTATGAATTCAAGACCAAGAATTACGACGCCGCAGCGGGATACTTCCGCAGAGCCTTTCTTCCGATCGGCAAAGATACGTGCGACATGGCCGTCGGCTATACCTATTTCAAGTTCCTCACCGACCCCGAGCGCCCGCCGAACGTCGCCCTGACGAACGAGGAGCTCGGCCCTTGCGCGAGCTACGTCGAGCGCGTTCTGAAAAATCCGAAAGACGCCTGAGGCGAACCTCGACCCGGTCTTCTCCCCCCGTTACAAACGGCTCACATTTGTCTATCCTGAAGACATGTTGGAATCGATCAAGTCAATCATTGAAAATGACATTCACGGCGGCGCCAAAAAGCTGGAGCCGGATCAAAACCTTTTCGAGACCGGCGTTCTCGATTCGCTTTCGCATCTGAAACTGATCTCGCTTCTCGAGGATAAGTACGCCATCAAGTTCTCGATGAAAGAAATGAAAGTCGAGAACTTCGAAACTCTTTCGAAGCTCGCGGTCTTCATTCAAGAAAAAATCGCCGGCAAAGCAAAACCATAACAAAGGCGCGACGAGTGGATTTTTCATGGAATGCCGAGCAGGAACGATTGCGTGAACGAGCAGTCGAGTTTGCTCGCAACAAGCTGAAAGCCGACCCCATCCGGGACGAGTGGAATGAAAGCGCGTTCCGTAAGGGCTGGAAGGCTTGCGCCGAATTCGGGCTGCAAGGTCTCATCGCCGAAGACAAGTTCGGCGGCATGGGTCTCGATTTGCTCTCTGGAATGCTGGTCATGGAGGGCATGGGTTTCGGAAGCCACGACAATGGGCTGCTTTTCAGCATAAACGCGCAGACCTGGAGCTTCCTGTCCCCGCTTTTGCACTTCGGCACGCCGGAGCAGCAGGCGCGCTTCGTTCCTGCACTCTGCCGGGGCGAGCTGATCGGCGCGCACGCGATGTCGGAGCCCGAGGCAGGCTCGGACGCAAAGGCCATACGAACGACGGCCACGCGAGTCGCCGGCGGCTACGTTCTCAACGGCTCCAAAACCTTCGTCACCAACGGCCCGGTCGCCGACGCGTTTCTGGTTTTCGCGCGCCTTACGGATGGCGGATCCGGTAAAGGAATCACGGGGTTCATCGTCGACCGTTCCGCGAAAGGGCTGAAGGTCGGCGGCCCTATCAAGAAAATGGGAATGAATACCTCGGCGTTTTGCGAAGTCTTTCTGGAACAATGCGAGATACCTCGCTCGAGCTTGCTGGGAGACGAGGGAAACGGTTTTCTCATGTTCTCGCTCGCGATGGTCGAAGAGCGCATCTTCATCATGGCCGCGCACGTCGGCGCGATGGAGAGGCAGCTCGCCGAAGCCCACGCGTACGCGAAAACCCGCAAACAGTTCGACCGGCAGATCAAAGAATTTCAAGCCGTGTCGCACATGCTCGTGGAAATGAAAATCGCGCTCGAGACCTCGAAGCTCCTGCTGTACAAAGCGGCCTGGCTGAAATCGAGCGGGCAAAAGGCCATTCTCGAGTCTTCTATCGCCAAAGTGCACGTGACCGAGTCCTGGGTCAAAAGCAACTTGCTCGCGATGAAGATTCACGGCGGCTACGGATACACCGCCGAATTCGGCATCGAGCGCCAGCTTCGCGACTCGGTCGGCAGCCTGTTCTATTCGGGCACTTCCGAAATCCAGCGAAACATCATCGCCGGCCTGATGGATTGAACATGAGTAACACCGAATCTTTGGCTTCAGGCCTCGAACGAAACGCTAAAACTTTCGCCGCGAACGTGGCCGTGGCGGCGAAGGGCGCGAAGATCACCTATGCCGAGCTCGACGCGTACTCGAACCGGATCGCCAACTTCGCGGCCGCCAACGGTGCCGCATCAGGCGACCGCATCGGCATTTACATGGAAAAATCGATCGATACGGTCGCGGCGCTTTTCGGCGCCTTGAAAGCCGGCTGCGCGTACGTGCCGCTCGATCCGACTTCGCCCGTCGAACGCACTTCGTACATCGCGCGAAACTGCGGCCTCAAAGGTATTTTTACCGACCAAAACAAGCTCGCCGCGGCTCTGGAAGTCGCGGCTCAGAATTCCGAGGTGGCCTTCGTCGCATGCCTCACCGCGGGCTTCGCGGTGGAAGACGCACCGGCGGGAGCCAAACGTTTCGGCCGCGAAGCCGTCGACCGGTTCCCGTCGGAACCAAGCGGGCGCGCGGCAGCCGGCGGCGATCCCGCGTACATCTTATACACCTCCGGCTCGACGGGACGGCCGAAGGGCGTCACTCTGACTCACAAAAACGCGCTGGAGTTCGTGAACTGGTCTATCGCGTATTTCGGAATCACCTCCACCGACCGCCTCTCGAGCCACGCGCCTTTCCACTTCGATCTTTCGATTCTCGACATTTACGCCGCCCTCGGGACCGGAGCGCAGCTCTGCCTCGTGCCGTCAGGCATTTCCTATTTTCCGACGTCGCTCGCGAAGTTCATCGAAGACGCGGGCATCACGGTCTGGTACTCGGTGCCTTCGATTCTGGTGCAAATGGCCCAATACGGCGAGCTCGAGCAGCGCGACCTCAGCTCGCTGCGAACCGTGATCTACGCGGGCGAAGTTTTTCAGTATCCGTTCCTGAACCTTCTTCGCACGCAGCTGCCGCGGGCTCGCATCGTAAATCTCTACGGGCCCACTGAAACGAACGTCATCACCTACTACGATCTTGCCGACGGGCCGGCCGAGCTCACGGAAAACGTCCCGATCGGTAAGCCGTGTCCCTATGTGGAAGCGCTGATTGTCGACGAGTCGAACCGGCCGGTTCCTCAGGGGCAGCCAGGCGAGTTGATCGTACAGTGCACCACGCTCATGCCGGGTTATTGGAACGACCCTGAGAAGACCCGCAAGGTCATAAAGCCCGTCACGATCGGCGGAGCGACGCGAGATTTCTATTTTACCGGGGACATCGTCGAGCAAAGAGCCGATGGAAACCTGATCTATCGAAATCGCCGCGATCACATGGTCAAAGTGCGCGGCTTCCGGGTCGAGCTCGGAGAAGTCGAGGCCGCGCTAGCCGCGCTCGAGGGCGTGCTCGAGGGCGTGGTGGTGGCCGTTCCCGACATGGAGACGGGCAACCGCCTCGTCGCGTTCGTCACCCTCAAAGCCGGATCGGCATTGACGCCAGAATCGGTGAAGCAAGGTTGCGGGAAGCACGTTCCGCTCTACATGGTGCCCGAGGCCGTGACGATTCTGCCTGAGCTTCCGAAAACCAGCACTGGAAAGATCGACCGGGTCAAGCTCGCGCAAAGCGGCCGCTAGCAAAGATCAGACGGCCACCCGCCACCCTGCCGGGGCGAGACGCTTTTCCGCCTCGTCCGTACGCTCTTCGAAGAAAAACGTTTGGGTCATCTTCGCGGTCTCTATCGAGTTGCCGTAACCGGGCCCTGAAACGTGAAACATGTTGCCGCTGAAGAGTATGAGGCGATTGAATTTGTAGTACACTCTGTCGACCTCTTCCCACTTCGACAGGTCGGCCGAGTGCTCGAACACCTTCTCGAGATCGGCGGGCTTGATCCCGTATTTCTTGATCACTCGCTTCATCGCCTCTCGATCGTGAAAACCCTCGAGGTCCCACTCTTTGTACTTCCAGAAGCTCGTGAACAACCTGGGCGCGGGCGGAGGCGTCATGTTCAGCACGCCGGCCCACCTCGTATAATCGACGTGAACGAGCGACGTCTTCGCGCTTTGCTTCTCCTCGGTGAGGATCTTGAAGCCGGCCTGCTTTCGCACATGGTTGGGATCGGGGTCGTACAAAATCGGGAACCGCAGGCATTTGGCGATACGGCACATCACGTTGTGAACGAACTCCTGACCCGGATGAAAGTAGAGTCCGTTGTACCCTTTGTTCGTCGCGTGGCTGATGTCTTTGTAGTCCCCGCCGAGCGCGAACCGGCGCATCTCGTCGGGATTCTCGTAAAAATCGTCGATCACGACTATCGTTTGTTCCATCGCTTCATTCCAATCGAAGAGGCCAGAGAATCTCCAACCCATTTTCTTCGAACTCGGTTCGGCCCACAAGGCTGGAACTGCAGTCCTGGCCCACGCGACGAGTGGGCAGGGCATTTGACTTTAAGCGGCTCGAAACTCAAAATTAAATAATGCCCTTCACCACGCAACGCTTCTCTAACGGCGCATGCGCACTTCTTGCAGCCGTCTCGATCGTGACGGCACTTCATGCGCGGGCCGCGGACCCCGACGGCGTCGTCAGGCCGAAGTTCATCAAAGGCCGGCCCGTCACGGTCACCTACAGCGGAGGCCGGATCGCGCAACTGGTGATGAGCCAGCCCGTCGACGCCCGCGTCGAAGTTCCAATGAAAGTCGAAGAAAACACGTGCAGCGCGGAAGCCGAATCCGCCGGCCAGAGCTGCCGCTACGTCGCGAATTACCGCCGCCACCGTTTCGAGCTTCATTGGACGAAACATCCGAAGAAAGAATTGATCGGAAAGCCAATCCGCAGAAAAGAGAGTCACCCGCTCGGGCCCGAGGCATTTCAGTTCGCGACCTGGTACGCGCTCGAACGCGAGCAGTACCCGGAGTCCACGAAGGGTCTGCCCGCAGATGAAATCATATGCGACAACTTCAAGTGGCTCCCTGGCGCTTCGGCGCTCAAAACCGGGCAGTCCTATCAGATCACGCAGTGGCTCAGCCAGATCATGACGCTGAACCTCGAAAACGGGGAGTCCGACAACGCGTTTCACTCGGGCCTCGACACCATGACCTTGAAGAAAAAGAGCGACACGGTTTTCGAAGTCGCGCGCGTCAAACGTTTATTCACGCAAATCAAGTTTCTGATTCCTCTCATCAACATGATCACAGTCGTCGTGCCCGCCTCACCGAAGGCGCCAAAGGGCGAGCTCTGCCAGGTGACCCTGAAACCCGATGAGCTGCGCCTAATGCGGAAGATCGTGCTCGACTCGGACGGCGACTATAAATTCCGGCCGTACGTCTTCGGCTCCGACCTGAATTTCGCGAAATCGATGTACGCGCCGAGGATCTTCGAAACTCCCGAGGACATGATCGAGTGAAACACTTCAAAGACGCCCATAAAGTTCGCAATCGCCGCGACGTCCTCAAGGCGGCCGCTTCGCTCGCCGTTTCGCTGCCTGGTCTGGCGTTTTGGCCCGCGGCCGCGCTGCGCGCCGACGACGAGGACTCCAAGTTCTTCGTTTACGTATTCGTGCACGGCGGCTGGGACGTCACGCTCGGTAGCGACCCGAAGACGATGCCTGCGGGTCTCGATGAAAATGATCTTTACCTCGGTTACGGACCCGACGAGATCGCGGCCGAAGGCGCCCTGAAACTGGGTCCCGCGGCGAAGAGCCTTTTGAAGCACGCGTCCGATCTCACGATCGTCAATGGCGTCGTGATGAGCTCCGCCGACAACGGCCACCCCGCCAGCGCCAACTATTTTCAGACCGCGAACGGTCAGGGCAAAAGGTCCGCGCTCGCGCTGCAGCTTTCGAGGTTCCTCGCCCCGTGCCCGTTCGGCGTCGTCTACAACCGAAACCTGGTGAAGGCGCAAGACGCGCGTGGAGTCGGAACGATTTTCGCGGAAGATCTCCGCGATCTCAGGTCGCTGAATCAGCTCGCTCCGATTTTCGCAAAGATGGGCTTGTCCAGCGTCGCCGAATCCGGATACAAGCACGCCGTTCAAAGATTTCTCGCGAACCAAACGAAGATACAGGAGTACTTGCGGCGCTCGGGCGCCGGCGAAGCGTCGCGCGAAGCCACTCTTCATCAGCTCATTGCGACCGCGTTCACCACCGGTTGCGCGAACGCCGCGCAGGTCGACGTGGGGCACCCGGACGATCTCGATACCCACACCGCCCACCCCGGGCGCCACCTGACGAAGCTGAAGAGCGCGTTCGAGTCGGTCGCGTCGCTCTTCGAAATTTTCAAAAAGACCGAGCTTTCAGACGGAGACTCGCTCTTCAGCCGCACGACGTTTCTGATTACCTCCGAGTTCAGCCGGCTTCCGCACCTGAACCGCGGTCAGGGCAAAGACCACAACCCGCTCGCGAACTCCGCGATTTTGGCCGGCCACGGCGTGAAGCGCGCGTCAGTGGTCGGCTCGACTAAAGTCATCGGGCGCAAGAGCTCGAGCAAGGGCGAGCCCATGCTGGTCTCCTCTCCGTTCGACTTCAAAGCGAAGAAGGCGCTCGATGAAAAGCCGGATTTCAACCTGAAACACATCGACTACATTTATCCTGAAAACATCGCGGCCACGGTGATCAAGCTGCTCGACCTCGAAAAGGCTTCCGATCAATACGCCGACTACAAGCCGGTTCTTTGAGCGGCGCTCCCGGTCAATAGGCGAAAAAAACGTCGACTCTCATGACGGCCAAATAGGCGATGAGCTTGGCCGCGTCGCCGACGGTCGCCTTCGTCGGCTCTGTGAGGGGAAACGGCCGCGCGGCCGTCGTCTGCGCCGAAAGCATTTCCTCGAGGGAGCGCAGAATGTCGGCGCGGACGTCGTCGGCGGACGACGTTCCGGCGCGGCCCGTGAAGAGCGCATCCGGGCCGGCGACACGCTCGAATACGAGCTTGAGCAGCTTTTGTTTGTCGGAGGCCTCCAGCGACGCCCACGGTTTCTGCAGCCCGGTCCCGTCCTCAGCCGATTGCGCAAACAAGCCTGAGACGAGCCGGCGCAAGGAGCGTTTCTCTTTCGCGGCGCTCTCCGTGAACTCGCTTTCAACCAGCGGTGTCGTGCACTTGCTCAACCAGCCGAGAAAAACGATCTCGGGAGCCTCCGACTGAGGCAAGCCGTCCGAAGGAGAGTTGTCACCCAGGCGCCCGCGGTTCGCCGGCGTCAGGCCCACGCAGTTCGGATCGAGCTTCTTCTGCTCGGCGAGCGGAAACGCCGACTTCAATCTGACGAGGATCTCATCCGGGCGAGGATACCGGCGCCAAGTCCTCGAGAAACTCGCGTCCGCCGCCGGCGCCATCACGAGCAAAAGCGCGAGTGCAAAGCTTAGGCGGTTTCCGAATTTCATACGACGCATTTCATTCATCCTCACTCGAGACCCTCGACCCAGCTCAACAGCGCCTTGAGGTCATCATGGGGCCATGACGTGTAGTTCTTCGGCATCTTTCCTTTTGCGCCGGGCGGGCGTTTCAACCGGTCGCGGATCTCGCCGATTTCCTCCGCCGTGAGCTGCCGGCCGCTGTACATCGCGATCTGATACTCGGAGCGGCTGTTCGTGTCTTTGTGACAATTGTCGCAGCGTCGTAGCAGATGCTGCACGGTCTCGGCCGAAAACATCGGCGTCATGGGCGACGTTCGAAATTCAGGGCGCTGCACGAGATAAGCGACGAAATCATTCGTGCGCCGGCCGACGCGCTCGAAGCTTTGGCGCAGCTCCGTCAGCTTGGCCTCGTCCAGCGGCACATCGGTGCCGACGAACCAGTTCCAGAAATGGCGGACCTGGCATTCCGCGTACTCGGCCTGTTTTACGATCGCCGCCCCCAGCTCGCCGAGGCCCGCGACCGGCGCGCGCGCGATTGTTCCGTCTTTCTTTTGAAAAACCAGAGCGCCCGGCGAAGGCTCCGAGCCCAGTACGATTCCGCTCGTCAAGAAAGTCTGCCCGACGGGATCGAGCTTCTGGTGGCAAGCCGCGCATTGAGTGTTTCGGCCGTGCATGTCCTGGAGCGCGTCTCTTGCTATCAGTTCTTTATGGCTGACCGGAAACCCGAGGGCGCCGATCTCGAACTTCTTCGACTCATTGGAGATTTCCGGAATCATCGGATCGCACAAGAAGACCTTGAAGATCGCGGCGGCTCTCCGCCGGTTTTTGTTCGTCGCCGAATTTTTGTACCGCAGGAAAAACCGGGCCGTCGTGATCGCGCCGGCGATTCGTTTGTCGTTCTCCGGAAATACGACGGTTCGCGGCGCGGAGCCGCGGCGGGAGATTATGGAGTCGATCTCGCGAAAACTGAAGTTCATGCCTCCATAGAGCGATTTAATATCGGGGCGCGCGAGAGACAAAAAATCATTATCGAACATGTACGTGCTGAACAGGCTGGTCGGCCCGTCGGGCGCGTAGACGTTGTACTTCTTTGCCGTCAAAAGGCGGTCCCATGGGAGATTTTCGGCGGCCAGCGAGCGGAATAAGTCGACCGTGGCGTCGCGCCGGTTTCTCGCTTCCTCGAGTCCCGCCTCCTGAAAGGCCAGGTAATTGGGATTGTATTGATTGAACAGGTTGTGCGGGTTCACACGCTTATCGAGGTTCGGCGTGATGAGCTCGAACAGCTCCGAGAGGCGGAACTCCATCGCGTCGGCATGGGCGGAGGATTTCAGATATTCCTGGATTTTTTTCGAGAAGAAGGCCGCGGTCGCCCCGTTTTTTCGGCTTGCTTCCAAGGACTCGTACTCTTCCGGCGACGGCGGGCGCCCGGCTCGTATCATCCGGCTCAGTTTATTCAGAAACTGATGGTCATTCAGCTGATCGGGCGCGCGGACCGAGGCCTGCGTTCGCGCGGCGAACGACACACCGAGTGCTCCGGCAAGGGCGATTTTCATGAGTGAGCGGCTGAACTCCCGAATCATCATCTTCTTACCTCAGGACCTCCGTAAGCGGCCGCACAGTCTCAAATTTTCGGCGAGCCGCAAGTGCCAAGCAAGGTCAATCGGCCCTGCCAGGACCTTTGCATGAACTCGACGCGTCTGGTCTGTGCAAGCTCACAGGCGCGGGCTACTATATCTTCACTGATGAACGCCACGAATCCACGCAGCGAGTTCGAGAATCTGTTTCAATCGCCGCATTGGTTCGCTTATAACCACGACTCGAAAACGAACCGTCTCGCGTTCGTCAAGCTGCGAAGCCGCGGCGATCTGACGCGAATTCCCTTTCACTTTCCGGCGCTGATCGAGACTTCCGATTTCAATGCCGACGCCGATGCCTTCATTTCTTGCAGCGGCGACGCCTTGCTAAAGCTCTTTGATTCGAAGGGCCGGCCGCGGCGGCCGACGGCTTACATATTTCACATGACCCTCGGCGGCTCGACCCTGCTTTGCAGAATGCTCGAGGCCCTGGAGGCGGCCACTGTCGTGAAGGAGCCCGTACCGCTCTCGAGCCTGGTCGGAAGAAAAACGGCCGAGCCCGCGGCGGCCTGGCGCGAAGCTCTCGAGCTGATCACGAGTTTGTACTCGCGCAGCTTTTCCGAAAAGGGCTTGGCGATCGTGAAGCCACACTATTGGGTGAACCAAATCGCGGGCGAAGTGATGGGCGCGGATCCGCGCAACCGGGGAATTTTTCTTTATCAGGACCTGCGTCCTTTCACCGTTTCGATCTTGAAGAAAGCCCAACGCGTCTCCGACATCGTCGAATCCGTCTCCAAACTGACGAAACAAATCGGTGATCTGACCGCCCTGAGCTCGAAGCGCTTCGTTTTTCCGGCGAATCCGCCTTGGGACGACTCGAAGCTCGCGCCGCATGAGGCGGTGGCCGCGTTCTGGCTCTTGAACGTGGCGCTGATCGAGCGCGCAAATGAATCCCAGCGGGCGAACCCGATTCGATTTTTGAATTCAGAAAGCCTTTTCGCAGACCCGCTCGAGACACTTCGAGGCGTCCTGAGCTGGTTCGGGGTTCCCGCCGCAGCTTCCGAGCTGGAAGCGATTGCGAAGAGCGCCATCCTTCAGCAAGACGCGAAAAATCCCGGCCGTAAATTCGAGGCCTCGGCCGTTCGCGCCGACCGCCTCGCCTTGATGGACCAGCACAAAAACGAGCTTCGCGCCGCTGAAGACTTCGTACGCCGCTACTGCCGGGGCGGCGAGGTTCCCGCGAGCTGGGAACCGGCTCTCGACTCATGACTCGCACGAATAAATCGCGCCGCCGTTTTCTTCGTCATGTTCCGGCACTCGGCTTTTTCGGCGCCTCGCTTCCGGCCGCCTGGGCGCGCGCGCAAGCCAAAGCGGCCGCGCTTCTTGATGCCCGCACGATCGGCGCGGCTCTCGAAGCAGTGGGAGTCAAAGCATCGAAAGAGGAGTCAGCCGCGCTCGCTCGCCCCGCCGACTGGAGCCTGAAACAATATTTCGCCCGCCGGGAAACTCGGATTCATGAGACGACCTCACCCGCGACGAGCTTCGCGCCGTGGCCGGCGGCGCGTGAGTCTGCGGATGTACGTTTCAAACCGTCGGTACAGGCCGTTCCCGCACGCCCGGCCGACCTCGAATCCGTGGCCTATTGGCCCGTTTGCAAGCTCGCGGCGCTGGTCCGGTCAAGGCGCGTCAGCTCAGTGGAGCTCACCGGAATGTATCTGGCGAGACTCCGCCGTTACAATCCCGAGCTGAACTGCGTGGTTACGTTTCTCGACGAAACCGCAATGCAAGAGGCGAAAAAAGCCGACGAAGAGATCGCGAAAGGAAAGTACCGCGGTCCCCTGCACGGCATTCCGTGGGGCGCGAAAGACCTCATCGCGGCCAAAGGCGCTCCGACCACTTGGGGCCATGAGGCCTTCAAGAGCCGAAGCCTCGAGTACGATGCCACCGTCGTCGAGCTGTTGCGCGAGGCCGGAGCCGTCTTGATCGCAAAACTCACGACCGGCGCACTCGGAAAAGGCGACCTCTGGTTCGGAGGCCAGACCCGAAACCCCTGGAACACCGCGGACGGCGCGAACGGCTCCTCGGCTGGTCCGGCGTCCGCCGTCGGAGCCGGCTGCGTGCCTTTCGCCTTAGGTACCGAAACCGGCGGGTCGTTGATCGCGCCGGCCGCCCGCTGCGGCGTGACCGGACTTCGGCCCACCTTCGGCCGGATCAGCCGCTACGGCGTGATGCCGCTGGCGTGGACACTCGACCGGGTGGGAGTCATGGCCCGCACGGCCGAAGACACGGCCCTCGTGGCCCGGGCGCTTTCGAAACCCGATGCCCGTGATCTGTCGGCGGACGGCCGGCCGTTCGGCTGGGATCACACGTACCGGCTCACGAAACTCAAGCTCGGCGTACTGACCGCCTCCTTCGACGCTCTCGCCGAAGACGCCGCGAAAAAAAATGCGGAGAACACGCTCTCGATTTTGGCGAAGCTCGGCGCAAAAGATCCGCGGCCGATTCAGGTTCCGGAAACCAACACCGACATCGAATGGCTCGGGGCGGAGACCCTGGCCTTCTTCGACCAAGTGGCGCGCGGGGACTCGCGCTTCGAAGTTCCCGGCTACATGAAGGCCTGGTGGCTGATTCCAGCGGCCGAATACGTGCGCGCGCAACGTCTGCGTGCGGAGCAGCTGCAGGAGCTGAACCGGGCGCTTGCTGGCGTCGACGTTTACGTCGTGGCGTCCGATTTCACGGCCGCGCGAAAGGCGCCCGAGTCCGATGCGGCGAAGTCGGCGAGAGCGGCGGCCGCGGCGCACTTTCATCTGGCGAACTTGGCGGGACTTCCCTGCGTGACCGTTCCCAACGGGCTCAACGCCGACGGACAGCCGACCAACATCACGTTTTACGCGCGCCCCTTCGAGGAGTGGAAGTTGTTGACCGTGGCGAAGGCCTTTCAAGACGCGACTGATTACGCCTCGAGCCGCCCTCCCAAATTTACTTAATAGCCGGCTTGGCGCCGCTTGAACGCGCCGTTCTTGTTCGAGAGCACGCCGAACCGCCGGTAGAAATCCGGAAGCTCGCCGCCGTAAAGCACAAGCGAACGACGCATCCAGCGATTGTCGCTCAGCGCGCGCTTATCCGCGCCTCCGCGGTGCCCGACGGTGAGGTTGTTCCAGATGACCGTGTCGCCTTCGGAGCAGCGCATGCGGAAAAACTCCTCCGCCGCCTCGGCCCGCTCCACTTGCTCCACGAGACCGGCGACGGCGTCGACAGCTTTCAAAAACTCGAGCTCCTCGGCGGGAAACACCTTTTGCGCCTCTTCGCCGCGCCCTCTCGCGAAACACTCACGCATCAACGCAATGTAGGGATTGCCGAAATTATAAAAAAGAGTCTCGCGTTCCGAAACGGGATCGCGGCCCACGAGCAGCGACGGCTGTGTGAAAACGGTGCGGCTCTTCAGGTATGAAAGAACCTGATCCGGCAGCTTTCGAAGAAGCGCAAAGTTGTTCACGAAAACGGTATCGCATGCGACGCGAACCGGGTTCACGAGGCAATGCAGGATCGTAAACTGGCATGGCGCCGTCGCGTAATCGACGATGTCCTGATGCCAATACGAAAACGGATTGCCGTGAATGTGCTGAACGAAAGAGTCGTCTTCGCCCTTCGCGCTTGCCGAGAACACATGCGGCGTTCCGAATATTTTCGCGAATCGCGCCTGCTGTTCGTCGGTCATTCGCTTCGGCGAACGTATGGCGAGCACCTGGTGCTCTCTGATGAGCTCAAAAAGCCGTTCCCGCAGAGCACTGGAGGCGCAAAGAGCCTCGTCCTCGATGTCGAAACCGTAAACGTCGGCGGCGAACCCGCCGGGCTTGGGAACGACCTCGAGCTGGAGCTGTTCCGCGCGTTTTAATGCTGTCGCCATTTTTTACCTGCCACGAAGCTGAAGAAGTTGCCTCCATTATAACGGGCGCGGCCGGGCTGGCGGGAGTCGAGAACGCGGCGCCCGAGAGGATCAGGCCCAAGGCCCAACCGGGCATTCGAGACGGCCCGTCCAGTTTTTGGCGCCAGTATTCAAAAGGGTCCGCCTAGAAGGAATAATGAAAACAACGGGATTCCAATGCTATTTACTTCGCAAGCCTTTCTCATTTTCTTTCTGATCGTGTACGGTCTGTACCTGATATTGTCCCATCGCCGGCAAAATCAGATGCTTTTGATCGCAAGCCTCATTTTTTACGGAAGCTGGGATTGGCGCTTCGTCCCGCTCTTGCTGCTTTCAATCGCGATCAGCTACTACTCCGGCCTGAAGATAGACGGAACCGACGACGCGGCCAAGAAATGGTTCTATCTCAAATACTCGATCGTGCTCGAGGTCGCGCTGCTTCTGGTCTTCAAATATTTCAACTTCTTCGCCGAGAACGTGATTGCCGGTCTTCAAGCCGCCGGATTCAACGCGCATCCGCTGACGATCAAGGTGATCCTTCCGCTCGGGATTTCGTACTATACGTTCCAGGCCATTTCATATTCGGTCGACGTTTATTTCGAGAAAATCAAACCGACCCGCGACTTCACGAATTTCGCGCTCTTCAAGTCGTTCTTTCCGATTTTGTTCAGCGGGCCGATCGAGCGGGCCAGTAATCTGCTGGTGCAAGTCGAGCGTCCGCGCTCGATAACGCCCGAGCTCCTCAGGTCAGGGCTGTTCTTGATCGCCTGGGGACTTTTCAAGAAGATGTTCATCGCCGACAACATCGCTCCTTACGTCAATCAGATCTTCGACAATTGGCAGAACAACAACGCCGCCGAAGCGCTTCTGGGAATTTACGGTTTCACGCTCTTGATCTACTGCGACTTCTCGGGCTACACGGACATGGCCCGCGGCCTGGGCCGCGTGATGGGCTTTCAGCTTATCCCCAACTTCAATCTTCCGTTCCTCGCCCGCAATCCCGTCGACTTTTGGCGAAGATGGCATCTCTCTCTTTCGAACTGGATGCGCGATTACGTGCATTACCCGGTCTTCGCCAAAACCCGTAACTTGTACTTGGCCGCGTTCGTCTGTTTTTTCATCAATGACATCTGGCACGGGGCCAACTGGAACGT
>DASUEL010000064.1:0-2773 GCA_036275095.1 Bdellovibrionales bacterium | reverse complement strand
TAGCGCTCGGCTTCGGAGAGCGCGACTTCGCCGATGCCATGACCGTAGGCCGCGAGGCGAATGCGTTCGTTCAAAAAATTCTGCATCACGGCCTTGAAGCCGCTTCCGTCTTCACCTAGGCGATTCGCGACGGGAACCTTGCAGTCTTCAAACGCGAGCTCCGCGGTGTCGCTCGCCCACCAGCCCATTTTCTTGAGCTTCGAGCTGACCGAGTAGCCGGGCAGGCCCTTTTCGACGACGAAGAACGTGAGCCCCGCGTAGGGGTCATCGCTCGTCCGTGCGAGCACCGTTATATAGTCGCCTCGAACGCCGCTCGTGATGAACGTTTTGGCGCCGTTGAGGATATAGTAGTCACCCTTTCGCTCCGCCCGAGTTTGGATTCCTGCGACGTCCGAGCCGGCATTGGGCTCGGTGACGGCCAGGGCCGCGATCTTTTCGCCCCGAACGAGGGGCGGAATGAATCGTTTTTTCTGCTCCTCGTTTCCGAGCAGCAAGATGGGTGGAACGGCGATCGTCATGCTGTTCAGGCCCGCGAGAACCCCCGCGCTCTTCCCCCACATGAGGCCCTCGCATAAAAGGATGGCGTGAAAGGCATCGCCGCCTCCGCCTCCGTAGGCCTCCGGAACCGTGGGGCCTAGTATTCCGGCGCGGCCGGCCTTCAGGTAGAGCTCGCGTGGAAACTCTTCGGCCTCTTCCCACTGAAAAATGTGAGGGGCGATTTCTTCTTCGGCGAAGCGCCGGACCGTGCGGTAGAAGTGATAGTGAGTTTCGTCGAGGTAGTTGGCGTAAAAGCTCTCGGGTCCGAACATGGCTAGCTCCTTGAGAAGAGACACGCGGTCTCTTTCAAGCCTAGTCACTTTGAACGGAGTTGGCCAACGCTCAGGGCCCGGCCGAAGGTCCAGATTTCAGCGAGCCGGGCTGACGGTAGCGGAGCTTACGCGGGCTTCTTCATCGGCGCCCCAGGCGGGCCGCCGGCGGCGGGAGTCTTGTTCACGGGTTTGCCCAAGAACGCGTAGCCGTCTTTTTGGTGGATCTTGCCTTTTTGGATCAGCTCTTCGATGTACGACTCGAAGGTGATCATGCCCTGACCCTTACCGGTCTGCATCGTCGAGGGAATCTGAAAGGTCTTTCCTTCGCGAATAAGGTTCGCGCAGGCTTGCGTATTCACGAGCACTTCAATCGCGGCGATACGGCCCTTCTTGTCGGCGCGCGGGAAGAGCGTCTGCGCGATAACTCCGCGCAAGCTCTCAGAGAGCATCACGCGAATTTGCGCCTGTTGCTCCTGCGGAAAGACGTCAATGACGCGATCGATGGTTTTCGGGGCGCTGTTGGTGTGCAGAGTTCCGAACACAACGTGACCGGTTTCGGCCGCGGTCATCGCGAGCGAGATCGTCTCGAGGTCGCGCATCTCACCCACCAGAATGATATCCGGGTCTTCGCGAAGGGCGGCTTTGAGCGCGTTGTTGAAGCTCTTCGTGTGCCCGCCGACCTCGCGCTGGTTGACGAGAGATTTTTTGTTCTCGTGCGTGAATTCGATCGGGTCTTCGACAGTCAGAATATGGCAAGACTCAGTGCTGTTGATGTGGTCCATCAGCGATGCGAGCGTCGTCGACTTACCCGAACCGGTGGGACCCGTGACAAGAATCAAGCCCTTGTGGCAATTCACGAGATCAAGCAATGAGCTCGGAAGCTCGAGGTCAGAGAGCTGCGGAATCTTGGTCGGAATGATACGAAACACCGCTCCGAGACCCTTACGCTGCATGAACACGTTACAACGAAAGCGCCCGGCGCCCTCAACCGCGTAGCTGCAATCGAGCTCCCAGTTTTCGATGAACTGTTTCTTTTGTTTGTCGCTCAGAATTTCAAAAATGAGGTTCTGCGCGTCTTGCGCGGTGAGCGGCGGATGATTCAGTTTCACGATCTCGCCGTGCAGGCGAAGACAGGGGCTCTCGCCAGACGTGATGTGCAAGTCTGACGCGTTCTGTTCTTTCATGAATCTGAAAAACTCATCGATTTTTGCCATGCTTCCCTCGCATGTTACGTATCGGTCCAGTCGAGCCCGATTTTAACGGTGCCTTTGGCGAAAAATCTGGCTATGATGTGAATGTTTTAGACACTGGACCAACGTCCTGCTGTCGCAGCTTTGGGAGTGCGCGTTGGCATCTGAAATCCTAATTAACGTCAGGCCGATTGAGACCCGCGTCGCGCTGATCGAAAATGGGACGCTGATGGAGCTCATGATGGAGCGTAACCGCAATCGCGGTCTTGTCGGCTCCATCTTTCGCGGCGAAGTCGTGCGGGTGCTTCCTGGGATGCAGGCGGCCTTCGTCGACATCGGGCTCGACCGCGCGGCGTTCTTATACGTTGGTGACGTCCGCGATGACGTCGGCCTCGAGGAAGAGATCTTTCTTTTCGACGAAGGTGAAGACGGCCAGCCTTCCAACAACAAAACATCAACACGTGACGATGCGCCGGTGGTTGAGCGCCCGCCCATTCAAGACCTCTTGAAAGAGGGTCAGACCCTGATGGTGCAAGTCGCGAAAGACCCGCTGGGAACGAAGGGCGCCCGCATCACCACGCACATTTCGCTCCCGGGCCGCAGCGTCGTCTATAGGCCCACGCTGAATCACGTCGGCATTTCACGCCGAATCGAAGACGAAGAAGATCGCAACCGGCTTCGCGAAATCGTCGAGCGCCTTAAGCCCGCGAAGGGTGGAATCATCGTGCGAACGGCCGGTGAGGGCGCGACTGAAGACAGCATCAAAGCCGACAT
>DASUEL010000063.1:0-2855 GCA_036275095.1 Bdellovibrionales bacterium | reverse complement strand
CTTTCGCGCAATACCCGAATCCTCAGGTGCTGCGCGTAAGCCGAAACCGATTATTTTTCTCATTCCGGGGGCCCGTACAATTCGGGTCTCCGTTCAAACTGGGAACCGCGGCTTCGCGGACTCCCGACTCGTGGAGCGCGTGTGGCGCTCCAAAAATCAGAAGGGGCCTCGTTTGCCGAAACCCCTCCGTTTGGATCGTTTACTTTCTGATTCCCAACTCGTTAATGAGCGAGTTGTACTTCTTCGCGTCCGTTCTCTTCAGGTAGTTGAGAAGGCTGCGGCGGCGGCTGACCAACGTCAGAAGCCCGCGGCGGCTATGCACGTCTTTCGCGTGCGTCGTGAAGTGCTCGGTGAGCTCGTTGATGCGCGCAGTGAGCAGCGCGATCTGCACTTCTGAGCTGCCGGTGTCGAGATCGCTGCGGCGGTATTTCTTGATGATCTCGTCTTTCTTTTCTTTTTCGAGTGCCATGATAACTCCTTCGCGGGCGCTCCTTGCGATGTTTCGCGGATCGTCCCCGTTTGTGCCCCATAGCTCGAGCGCAAAAACACATGCGCCACAAGAGCTGAAATGGCGTTTGGCGGTCGCCATTAGGAGCGTTGCTTAAGGCTTGAAAAGTACAGGAATTTTAGCGACTTCGTCAACCCGGGAATCGCAGACTGCGCGGACCCTAAGTCAATCTTTCGGGGCGCTCCGGCTCGAGGGCGGAAAAACCCGCTCCAGCGCGAAATCATCAATGCGCGGGCTATAAGTCAAAAGGGCGATCAGGGAGCGCTCCGGCTGCCCCAGCACCTTTATACCCGGCTGCCCGGGCAGGGGCTTGTAGGGCTGCAGGCGGGCGCGCAGGCGATACGAGATCTGCCCGTTTTCGAGGAGCGTGCGGTCTTTTCCGTCGACCACGATGCTCGGCCAATCCGGAAGCGCGCGATCGATCGGCACGAAGCCTCCCGAAAGCCCCGTCTCGGGATCCAAACGGACGGCGTCGGCGACGCTGTAGGGCGCCGACCAGGTCCGGCGGAGCATGCTCACGCAGCCGCCCGTCCCGAGCCTGCGTCCGGCTTCGCGTGCCCAGGAGCGGATGAAACTCCCTTTGCTGCACTTGATTTCGGCTTCAAACCAATCGGGCCCGAACTCCAAAAGCTTGACCTCATAGAACGTCATTTTACGGCTGGGCTCCTCGATCGTCTCCCCGCGCCGGGCCCTTTCGTAAAGCTTTTGGCCGTTCACCTTCACGGCCGAAAAAATCGGGACTTCGAGCGTCAGCTCGCCTTGCAGCTCACCGATCACCCGTTCCAGGTCTTCGCGCGTGACAGACACTTGCCTTTCGGAAAGCACCTTGCCGGTCTTGTCGAGCGTATCGGTTTCGAGCCCGAGCTGAACGCGAACGCGGTAGCCCTTGTCACCTTTGAGAATGTAATCGGCAAGCTTCGTGCCCTCGCCCGCGAGCAAAACCAGTAGGCCCGAGGCCATGGGATCGAGCGTTCCGCCGTGGCCGATGGCTTTCATGCCCAAAGCACGCCGCGCGCGCGCGACCATGTCATGGCTCGTGCAGCCTTCGGGCTTGTCGATTAGCAAAAGGCCATCGATTTTTTGGCCCTGCTTTGGCGCGATGAATGTCACGGAACAATCCTTATGTTTCACAATTTTCGCGAACGTCGGCGTGCGACAAACCGCACGGCCGGCACATTGATGTGTTAATTCGCGGGTCGCATGGCGTACCCGCCGCTCGCGGGCACACCGTTCAACTGATGGGGCCGGTCAACGGGCCCGTCGGACGCCAATCACTCTGGCGATCGGAGCGCCGATCAAAGCTCGGTCGCGACCGATTGCTTTTCAAACGCCTCGATCACGTCGCCGACCTTGAGGTCGTTGTAGTTCTCAATTCCGATACCGCACTCAAAGCCGGTGGCGACTTCGCGCACATCGTCTTTGAAGCGCTTGAGACTTGAGATCTTGCCTTCGTAGATCACGCGGCTGTCGCGGATCAAACGCACGAGATTCGAGCGTGTGATCGTTCCGTCGGTGACGGAGCAGCCCGCGATCGTGCCGATCTTCGGAATCGAGAAGGTGTTGCGAACCTGCGCGTGGCCGAGCGTCTTTTCGACGATCGTCGGCGCGAGCAAGCCTTCCATCGCCTTCTTCACGTCATCGACGACTTCGTAGATGATCGAGTACGACTTGATCTCGACGCCTTGGCTCTTCGCGAGAGCCGCGGCACCCGTCTCAGGACGCACGTTGAAGCCGATGACGAGACCGCCGGCGCTGCTCGCGAGCAGCACGTCGGATTCGGTCACGCCACCCACGGCGTTGTGGATGATCTTCACCTTCACTTTATCGGTCGACGCCTTTTCGAGGAGGTTCTTCAGTGCTTCGCCCGAGCCGACCACGTCGGTCTTGATCACGAGCGGAAGCTCTTTCAAATCGCCCGACTGAACTTTGGCGAAAAGCTCTTCGAGTGAGACTTTTGCCTTCGGCACGCCGTCGGTCTTCGAGGTCGTCTCTTCGAGGCGCTTTTTCGCGAGCGCTTCCGCCGCGGCTTCGTCGGCGCAGATGTCGAAGGTGTCGCCGGCGCGCGGCGCCACGTTGAGGCCCAGCACTTCAATCGGGTCGCAAGGCCCGGCTTCTTTAATGCCCTTGCCTTTGTCGTCGAACATCGCGCGCACGCGGCCATAAGAGGCGCCCGCGCAGATGTGCTGGCCGAGCTTCATCGAGCCGTCTTTTACGAGTAGAGTCGCGACGACGCCGCGTCCCCGCTCGAGACGGCTTTCGATCACGAGCCCCGTGGCCGAGCGTTTCGGATTGGCCTTGAGCTCCATGATTTCGGCTTGAACGTGCAGCTGCTCGAGCAGCTCCTTCA
>DASUEL010000062.1:0-3278 GCA_036275095.1 Bdellovibrionales bacterium | reverse complement strand
GGCCGATCCGCAAAACACCGTAGGCCGATCGGCATCGCGGGCGCGCCGCTCGGATGAGAAATGAAACTCCACGCCCTGCTCGGCCAAATATTCCTGCAAGCGCGAGAGCAGCTGTCCCATGCCTTCCGGCGCGCTGACGCTGCCGCGGAATTTCAGTTTTTTACCCCGCGGCCTCTTCGTGAAGAACCGGTTCAAAATCAGCGACGCGCTCATGCGCGCCGGGTCGCCCGCGTAAATGCCCTGAAGCGCGGGCGCGAGAAAATAGCGGGCCGCCTCTTCGCCAAGAACCCGGCAGCCCCAGTCGTGAATCGTTTCATACTCGCGCGGACGCGCCTTTTCTGATTTTCGCATGATTGAAGGCAAAGCCGCCGCGAACCTGACGCTACCGTCGACCGAGAGCGGCCAGCGTCGCGGGCGCCCTCGAAAAATATAGCGGGCGCGAGCGTCTCGCAGAGTACCAACGAGCGGAAGCTCGATCGTCTCGAACAGGTGCTCGACCGCTTCAGAATTCAATAGAGCATTCGCGGCCGTCTCGACCAGCCCATATGGGGTCTTGTGCGTTTGAATCAATCCGCCGGCGCGCGCGCCTTTCTCGAAGACCCGCACTTTGGCGCCGCGCTCGCTGAGATAGAAAGCCGTCACCAGGCCGCTGAAGCCGCAACCGATGACGTCAACTGAAAGAGAGTGGGCCCGGCTCGCGCTCATACCGACTGCGAAAAGACTTTCGTGTCTGGGGCCTTCGCGCGAAGCCGCCGGTCGAAGGCCATGCACGCGTTACGCAAGAACGGCTTGCCGGCTTCATTGACGTAGAGCGTGCGGCCCTCGAGCCGCAGCAGACCGTCCTCGAACATCGGGGCGAGCGTCTCGCGAATATCGCGGACTTGGGTATCGTCTTTGAGCTCGACTTCGAACATGGTCATCAGCCGCAAAATCTGCTCGCGATGAAACCTGTCGTCGGAGCTCAGCAGGTGGCCTCGAAACGTCGGAATTTTCTTTTCGCCAAGGAGCCGCTCGTAGACCGTCAACACTTTTTCGTTCTGATGAAAACACGTCGGGGTCTCGGAAATCGAGCTCACCCCGAGGCCAAGAAGAATTTCAGTGCGCATATCCATGTAGCCCATGAAATTCCGGTGCAGCGTCTTCGACTGTTGCGCCTTGTACAACGAATCGTTCGGAAGCGCGAAGTGATCCATGCCGATCTCTTTGTAACCGGCTTTCAGAAGCAGTCCGCGTGCGAGCTCATAGAGAGCCCTTTTTTCGGCGCCGACCGGCAGATCTTCGTCTTTGAACAGGCGCTGAGCCGGCTTGATCCAGGGTACCAGCGCGAAGCTGTAGAGCGCGATCCGGTCGGGCCGAAGCTCGATCGTGATCTCCGCGGTTCTGCGAAAACTCTCGAGGTCTTGCTTTGGCAAGCCGTAAATCAAGTCGTAGTTGATGGAGTCATAGCCCATCTCACGCGCAAGCTCCGTAAGCCCGCGCGTGACGTCGACGGGCTGAATGCGGTTCACGAGCCGCTGAACCTCGGGATTGAAGTCCTGCACGCCCATACTCAGGCGGCGAAAACCGAGCTCGTACAGCGCTCGCACATGCTCTTTGGTCGTGCGGCGCGGGTCGACTTCGGCCGACGCCTCGAAGCCGTGCTCGGCTCTCGTGACGTCGCTCAAAATCGGCTCGAGCATGCGCTTCAGATTATCGCCTGATAAAAACGTCGGCGTGCCTCCTCCCAAGTGCAGCTGGCGGAGTGGAAGCCTTTTGAGCCCGGGCACCTGCTCCATGTAGAGCCGCCACTCGTCGATGATCAGCTTCGCGTAAGGCTCCTCGCGTTTATGATCTTTCGTGATGACCGTGTTGCAGCCGCAAAACGTGCAAAGGGTCTCGCAAAACGGAATATGAAAATACGCTGACCATGACGCCTGCGGAAGGGCCGCCGCCTTTTTCAGCTCGCGCAGCCAATCGTCGCGGGTCGGAATATCGCTCCAGTACGGCACCGTGGGGTAGCTCGTGTACCGTGGCGCCGGCACGTCGTACTTTTTGAACAGGTCTTGGCTCATCTAAAAACCTCTCTCACGTACTTCACGAAATGGCGGACGTTCTCTTCGGGCGTTTTCGGCAGCACGCCGTGTCCCAGGCCGCAGACCCAGCCCGCGCGGGCTTCCGGCGCCATTTCGCGCAACGGTTGCAGAAAGCGATCGAGCTCTTTCTGGAATTCAGGTTTCGGGAGAAACAGCAGCGTTTGATCGAAATTTCCTTGAATGAACCCGCCGTTGAAATGTTTCAGGTTGTCAGTGAGCTTCCAGCGATGGTCGAAACCGAGGCCGGCAAACGCATCCGACACGAACAAGGCGTGCGCGTAATGTGAGACGTTCGTCCCTTTTGAGTAGTAGCCGACCTTACCCGGAAACCACTGCGCGAGCTTCGTGAGCTGCGGCACCACGAGCGCATGATAGAGGGCGGGCGAGAGCTCGCCCGCCGCCGTGTCGAAAATCATGACGACCTCGGCTCCGCCCTCGAGCTGAAGCTCGATATTCTTTTTCAAAAGCGGCATCAGATACTCGGCGAAACGGTCGAACAATCGCAGATTCTTTTTGCTCTCGATGAGCGAGCCCGCGTGGCTGCCTTCGACCGCGTAAACGAATAACGTCCAAGGCCCGCCGACGAAACCGATGAGGCTCTTGTCTTGCGGGAGCCGCTTGCGCAGCGTTTGGAGCGCCTCGCGCTGAAACTCCAACTCGCGCCACGCCTCGGCCGGCGTCTTGAGCTTTTGAATCGTCTGCTCGCTTAGATGCCAGCCTAGCTTGGGCCCGGTGTCAGGATACGACAAGCCCATGCCGAGCGCTTCCAGCGGGAACAGCAGGTCGCTGAACAAAATCGCGACGTCAAAGTCAAAGTCCTCGATCGGCCCGAGAGTTACCTGTGTGGCAAGCTCCGGGTCTTTACAAAGCTCCATGAACGAGTGCTTGGCGCGCAGGCCCTGGTAATGTTTATGATAGCGACCCGCCTGCCGCATCATCCAGATCGGCGGAATCGGCTGCGGCTTGCGTTGAATGGCGTTTTGAAAACGTTCGTTACTCATTGGTACCCTCTTTTGCCCATTGGTAGCCCACGCCCCTCACCGAGCGGATCCACTTGCCGTCGGTGTCACTGATAGCCTGGCGCAGGCGCACGATGCTGTTGTCGATCGTTCGTTGTGTCGGAAATTTATCTTCGCCCCAAAGCTGATTGAGAATTTCGTCACGGCTGATCACGCGCGGCGCGTGCTCGATGAGAAGCTTCAAGAG
>DASUEL010000061.1:0-3832 GCA_036275095.1 Bdellovibrionales bacterium | reverse complement strand
AAACGTCGGGCGTGACATAGTGCGTGTCTTGGGTCGCGAAAATTCGGCCCGGCTTAGGCTCCATGTCATAAATGATCTTGCTCATCTCGATGATGTCCTCGAGGTCGCGGTTCATGGCCTTCGCGATTCCGTCGAAATTCTTTTTCTCGAGATCTTTGAGGTGATTGTTGATCAGGTACACGAGATCGTGCGTGTCTTCTTGGATTTGTTTCGCCTGAATGAGAAGGCACTCTTTGATATCACGGGCGCCGACGCCCGGCGGGTCGAACTCTTGCACGAATGGCAGAACTTCCTCGAGCTCTTGCGCGGTCACGCCCTCTTCTTGAGCGATTTCTTCGAATGGCGTCTTGATGTAACCGTCATCGTCGATGTAGCTGACGAGGATCGAGGCGATTCTGAACTCATCTTCGTTGAAGCCATGAAGGTTCATCTGCCACATCAGGTGATCGTGCAGGCTTTGCGGCGTCGAGATGATGTTCTCATAGTTCATGATCTCTTCGCTCGGCGGGCCGCCCGCGCCCTGATTCATCTTGTACGTGTTGTCGACGTAGTTCTCCCATTCGAACTCGTCTTGGCGGCGCGGATCTTGCTCGGATTGCTGCTGAGCTTCGATGGTGGAGTTGCTCTCGGCGCGCGGCTCGACCGGGTCGGCCGCGGGCTCGCCGGGAGGCGGTCCGTCTTCGCCGAACTCTTCGAGGATCGGGTTTTCTTCCATCTCTTTGCGGACGGCGGTCTCGAGCTCGGTGCGCGAAAGCTGGAGCAGCTTAATGGCCTGCTGCAGCTGCGGCGTCATCCGCAACTGCATGGAGAGCTTCATTGACTGCTTCATTGAGAAACCCATCAGCCCTCCCTAGAGTTGGAAATTTTCACCGAGATAGTATTTTCGCGCCAAGTCTGAGTTGGCGATGAAATCCGAACTGCCTTCAACCTGCACCCTGCCTTCTTTCAAAATATACGCGCGATCGCAGATCCTAAGAGTTTCGCGAACGTTGTGATCGGTGATCAAAACGCCGATTCCTTTCGCTTTCAGGCCGCGGATGATCTCTTGGAGATCGCCCACCGCTATCGGATCGATGCCCGCGAAGGGCTCGTCGAGGAGGAGAAATTTCGGTTTCGATGCCAGAGCTCTCGCGATCTCGACCCGGCGCCGTTCCCCCCCAGAAAGCGCGTAACCGAACGAATTCTCTATATGTGTAATTTTAAGGTCTTCGATGAGGAATTGCAATTTTTCAGATCGTTCCGCACCGGAGTAGCCGCGCGCTTCAAGCGCGACCATAATATTCTCCCTCACGGTCAAACGTCTGAATATGCTCGGCTCTTGGGGCAGGTAGCTGAGCCCAATGCGCGCCCGCTGAAACATCGGCATCGTGGTGATGGGCTGGTCGTCCAGCAGGACCTCGCCTTTATCAGGCTGTACGAGGCCAACGACCATATAGAAACTGGTCGTTTTACCGGCGCCGTTCGGGCCGAGAAGGCCGACCACTTGCCCCGAGGCGATCGAAAATGAGACATCATCGACGACTTTTCGCGCTTTGAAGCTCTTTGAAATGCCTTTCACCTGCAGCTGGCTCGCGCTCACGAATCACTCCCTCGATTGATAGTCCCGCGCCGATTCCGAATCGAATTTGGCGCGCGCCCGGCGAACCTGCACGGTTCGGCCGCCGTCAGAAAACACGATCTCATCGCCGCGAAGCTCGTCGTTGTTTTGAACGAGCCGGGGCGCGCCGCTCAGCACGAAGCGGTCTTTCGTGAAGGACATATGCACCTGTTTCGCGGTCGCCCACTTGTCGATGTCGCTGATACGTACCCCACCCTCGACCTGCATCGACGTGAGGCTTTGCGTTTGCGGATCGTACTCGAAGTGCGCTTCGGGGCCGCTGATCCGGCTCGACGCAATGTCGACGGTCACTTCGTCTTTGAAGCTCGCGATTTTCGTTTTGCTGCTGAAGCGGGCCTTGTTGCTCCGAACGACCACGTTGCGGCCGTCATCGAGCGTCTTATTCACTCGCACGTCTTGCTGAATGTCGATGAAGCCGTCTTCGATCGATGCGTACAGCCCGCGGCCCTCGAGATTCAGGCGGGTGCCGTTTTGATCCATCGGCCCGACCATCGTGACCGGATCCGCCGTGCGCAACGCTTTCGCTTCGGACTGATAGTAAACCGAATTCGTCTTGAAGACGTGGCCGTTCGACGACTGAATGACGACGTTGCCCTTGATCTCCATGTCTTTTGAGTTGAGCCAAACGCTTCCTTTGTCGCCCGTAACGACGAAGAAGGTCGCATCACTCTTGCTGAAAAACTTCGAGTTCACCGTTTTGAGTGACATGAAGCCCTTTTCTTTGGAGCCAACCGCCTCTTCGGCCCGCAGCTCCCACTCTTTGCGGCCCTCGTTGGTGACCTCGACGAGCTGGGCGCCGATGATTCGCTGCTCCTCGGCCGTCTCATTTTGAGCCGATTTTGATTTTATGTCCTCGGGCGTCGCGACTTCTTTGGGCGAGAAAATGAGGACCTCGACCATCAACAGGGCGAAAAGCAGCCCTGCGAAGATCTTACCGACTGGCCTAAAATTGAGTGATCGCTGCACGCGGTCCATCCCCACTGAGTTCCTAATGCGATTGTACCACACGGGTGACTGGAATATGAGCGTTGTACTTCATTTTCATACCCGCAAATCCGATAAATCGTCTATGGAGAAAAAATGGTTTGTGTTCGCCGATCAACTGGTCCGCGGACCCTTGACCACCGAGAATGTCGAAGAGGGGTTGGCCACGGGCCGCTGGACCCTCGACACTCTCATTTGGTGGAAGGGCCAAGCGCAGTGGATGAGCATCGCGAACTGGCGCGTGATGTTGCCCGGCATTGGAGCCGAGCAAGAGCAGAAGCAAACGCAGCAGCAGTGGTATCTCGAGTCCAAAGGCACGCAAACCGGCCCGATGACTCGCAGCGAGCTGGTCAGCTTCCTAAAGGCCGCAGCCAATCCATTTCAGTTTAGTTTGTGGACTCCAGGCTTTCAACATTGGAAGAAGCTCTACTTTTTCGAGGAGTTTCTCAACGAGCTGGGTATGAGCCGCCGGGCTCATCCGCGCGCGCCGATCTCAGGCGCCGCGGAAATCGCAAAGCGCGAGCAGAAGTTCGTGTTGCAGACGACCACGATCAGCGCGGGCGGCGTGGGTCTGATTCAAGGCCACGGTCTCGTGCCCGGCCAGACGGTACAGCTGACCGTGCGAAGCCCCGCGTTTCCGAACCCGATCAGGTCGACCGCGCAGATCATGTATGTGCGCCCCGACGGTATGGCTGGAGCGAAGTTCAACAACATTCATATCGAAGCGCAATCGACGATCGTGGATTACGTGCGCCAATTCGAGGACGCCGAGAAACAGCCCGAACCGGCGCTGCCTGACCCCAAAAAGGCCGCCTAACGCGCCAGCGCGGTGCCTCGCTCTTCGACACGCCTGAAAGTCTTACCCGCCTATCACGCACCGCCCGCGCCATTTTAGACTTGGCGTGGCCCCGGTCTTGCTTTCGAACCCGGTGAACCCGATCCCAGGAGGACCGATGAAATCCATGCTGTTTTCTTTGCTAGTGCTCGTTTCCGCAAACGTCGCTCTCGCGTGCCCGGGCGGTAACCTGAAAATCCTGAAGGATGGCGAAACCGAAATTGCCGAAGTCAATTTCTCGTCAAACCGCGTGCGCGTGACCGACAGCCGATCGGAGCTCCTCTTTCTCGGCTGGACACCCGCCAATCAGGAAATCATGCTCACAATCTGCGGCGGCCAAGCTGGGGAAACTTGCGACTTCGATCAAGGTCTACCGAACCGCCTGCGCCTGACCG
>DASUEL010000060.1:0-3451 GCA_036275095.1 Bdellovibrionales bacterium | reverse complement strand
CCGCCGCCTCCGCCGGTGCCGCAGCCGACGATCGACGTCGCATCCGCGGCTATGGCGCCGGTTACGCAGGCGACACGAACGTTCGCCGAAATTCCGCCGCCGCCTCCGCCGGGAGTCGACGAGGTCGAGCGAACGTCGGTGCTGGCCTCAAGCCGCGTTCAAGCCTATATCGACGCGCTGAAAGAAGCGCAAATCGCGCCGGTCCGCCGCGGTCCCGACGTGGACGCCGTCGGCAAGGAGCTGGCCACCACGTTCGACACACTCTCGAAAGAGCTCGAATCCAAGCTCGCTTCACTGAGCATCGAAGTGGGCACCAACCTCGAAGACATGGCCCGCGGGCTTGCGGGCGCGACACCCGCGACAACTGCAACATCCGCGACATCCGCGGCACAGACTGCGCCCACCGCGACACAAACGGCGCCAGCCGAGCCGGCCGCGCCGGCCACGTTCGCTCCCGCACGCGAAATGCCGGAGTTCACGCCTGACACGCGCGCGGGGTTCGGTGCAACCGACGGCGTTGCCGGTCTCACGGCCGAGGATTTCGGCGCGGTTCGCTTTCGCGCCACCCGGGAGCACACACAGCGGGCCGATGAGCTGGTGATCGAGCTCGACGCCGCCGGCGACGGCGAGCCGCCCGCGCTCGAGCTGGATTTCGACGAGTCGGCGCCCGTGAACCCGAAAGGCAGCGGCTCGTGATCGCGCGCGAGGTGAGCGCGCTCCCGTCGCTTTCGAGGGTCGAGTCGCCCGTGCGCACCTTCGACGATGCCGCGAAATTTTTCTTCGACCACGCCGAAGACATCGACCGCGCCGTTCAAAACGGCCGGGGCTTCGTGTTCAGCGGTTTTCCGGTCAAAACGGCGGGCGAGTTCGGCCGGCTGCTCAAGATCGTGAACCCCAATTTTCTTCCGTATACCGGCGCGAAGGTGCGGCAGAGCTCGGAGGGCTTCGAGCATCTCTATCGGCCCACGAGCACGCCGCGGTTCCGGAAAAATTTTTTGCATAACGAAATGGCCTACCAGCGCGATGTTCCCCCCAAGATCGCGTTTTTCTGCGAGCTTCCAAGCCCGGTGGGCGGGGAATCACTCCTTGGGGACCAGCGGCGCGTGCTTGAATCGCTGAAGCCCGAGTTTCGCGCGCGCCTGCTCGCGCGAAAACTCAAATTCGTCCGTTGCCTTGCGAACGAAACGAAGGTTCAAAACTTTTTACGTACGCGGCTCGATGCGCTCGCGATTTTTCCGAGCTGGCAAATGAATTTTGAAACGCGTGACCGCTCGTCGGTCGAAGCCACGTGCCGCGCGCGCGGATTCGACGTGGAATGGACGGCGGGCGGCGATCTCGTGCTTTCAGTCGTAATCGATCCGGTCAAGCCGCATCCGGCGACCGGTGAGCCGATGTGGGTAAACAACGCCCATTTATTTCAGCTGCACAAAAGCGTGTACGGCCCGGGCCTCTATTACGCCTTCAAGACGGCGAGCCGGCTGATCAACAAGCCGCTCACGCTCTGTTATTACGGCGACGGCGCCCCGATCGAGCCCGAGGTCGTCGACGACATCTTGCGCGCGACCGAAGAGAACGAATTCAAGATCGGGCTTCAGGCCGGCGAGTTCATCTATGCTCATAATTGGACCCTCAGTCACGGGCGCACGGCCTTTGAAGGTCTCCGAAAAGTCTACTTTGGCCTGCTCCATTGACCAACTCGCGGCGCCGCGGGCCTCGCAGCTCCTTCGGGCGCGCGAAATCCCTCTACTACCTGGCGCTTAACGCGCCGTCTCCCGGCGCGTCGAAACTCTGGATCGGTGCGCCATGCTCAGGGTAGATTGCCCTCGAATCAAAGGGAGGTTTTATGTTTTCAAGAATCCTCATGATCTTGGCGGTCGCCTTTACGCTTCAGCTCGCAACCAGCGGCACGGCTCAGGCCGGAGACGTGGTCTGCCACAATAACGACTGCCTTCGCTTCGGTTGGACCTATCGCACTTTTCAAGGCTACACGGTCGTTCGCTGCAACATGAATGACTGCATGAACGTCGGGTACACCGCCACCGACAATTTCGGCCGCACGACGAGCGGCGCGTGTAAAGCGGGCGGTTGTTACGTTTCGGGCTGGGTCGAAACACAACACTTCTTCCCGTACCAGGGCTTCGAAACGATCTGCAAAGGCAATCAGTGCATGGGTCTCGGCTGGTCGACGTATCAATACGGCCGCATGGTTGCCGATGTGACGTGCACGAATCTGAGCTGCCTCGCCTTTGGCTGGAACATGACCGTGTTCCCAAATGCGTACACGAACGTTCAGTGCAAAGCCGGCGCGTGCTTCACGTTCGGCTGGGTGACGTATCCTTGAAAAAGCCTTGGGCCGAGCTTGAGCTGCAGGTCTTCAAGTGCCTGCGTGAAAAAGGCGTGATCGGCCGCCACCTCGTGGTGGCCGTCAGCGGCGGGCTCGACTCGATGGCGCTTCTGGCCTGCCTCTCCCAGCTTCAAGACCATCTCAAACTCCAGCTGACCGTTGCGCACGTCCATCATGGCCCAGGAGACGATCCACGCCAGGCCTCGTTTCGCGATCGCGCGGCCGACAAGGTTTTGCGTCAGGCTGAATCCCTTGGCCTGCGCTGCATTCGAGTTAAACTTGGCACGGGCTCGGCGGAGACCGCGCCGCCCGACGAAGCCAGGCTTCGCGCGCTCAGATACGATGCGCTCGCCAAAGCCAAAGAGCAGGCCGGCGGGGATCTCCTCGTGCTGGCTCACCATCGTGACGATCTCATGGAGACGCGGCTCATTCGCCTCATTCGCGGTGTAGGACCCGAGGGCCTGGGAGCGATGAGTGTCCTAAACGGAGACCGGTTGAGGCCTTTTTTGAACCACGCGCGTGATGAGATCGCCGCCTACGCCGAAAACCGGGGTTTGAGCTGGATTGAGGACCCCAGCAACGCCGACACGGGACCATTGAGGAACTGGGTTCGTCATGAATGGCTCCCGCAGCTCGAAGCCAAGCGTCCCGGCGCCTCGGCGGCCCTGGCGCGCTCGCTCGAGTCCCTCGCGGGCGGTCTGGACCGCAAGTGGGTCGAAGAGTACTTCAATGCGCGCGGCATTTTGCGCGCGCGGCTTCTGGAGCTAGGTGAGCGCGAACAGCGGCAAGTGATTGCGTCTTTTCTGAGACACAAGGGCGCGCAAAACTACTCCTTATCCCATATAGAAGAAGTGCTGAAGCGTCTCAGGACCGAGCGACGCGAGCTTTCCTTCCGCCTGATGAACCGCGACTGGAAGATTAATGCGGAGTATATTGAAATTATTTGAATTTCCGCCCCCCAGCCGCGCTTGAAATGCCCTCCAAAAAACCCGATACTAATAGACAGGAAATGAACGGGTTCTCACCGGAAGAAACCCCCGTAGATCGTTTGCCTTGAAAGGACTTTTCATGCGTTCGACCCAACGAACATTGGCTCTTTGGGCCTTT
>DASUEL010000059.1:0-9984 GCA_036275095.1 Bdellovibrionales bacterium | reverse complement strand
GAGCAGGTTGAACGAGAGCTTTTCGGCCGTCTCGATCGACCGCAGAAAGTGCCCGCGTAAGTAGCCTTTCGCGACGGCAAGCTCATTTTCGGTCACCCCACCGTCGCGGAACTGGGCGAGGAGCCGCAGTGTCTCGCTCAGCGTTTCTTTGACTTTTTCGTGACGGGTGAATGTCGAAACGACGAATGGGCCGGTACCCCGGCGTCCATCGAAATCCGAGCTGATGCTGTAAGTCAGGCCAAGGTTGTCACGGATTTGATTCACCAAACGGCTCGAAAAACCCGTTCCAAGAATCGTGTTCGCGACCCGAACGGTCAAATAGTCGGGATTGTTGCGCGAGATACCCGAGTGGCCCATCATGATTTGCGTTTGAGAGAGCTCAGGCTTCTCGACGAGCTCAATTTGCACGCTGGTGATCGCGGGGGCCTCAGGCACTTCGCCGATCTGAACTTCCCGTTGTTTCCAGTCTTTGAACTTCGCTTCCAGCTGGGCGAGAATGTCGGCGCCGTATTGGCCGGTCACCGCGAGAATGGCGTTGTTCGGCCGGTAATGCTGAAGATAATGGCGGATCAAATCTTTGCGCTTGATGGCCTTGACGTCCGGCGTGCGCCCGAGCACGGGGTACCCGTAGGGATGCTCGCCGAAGAGGAACTTCTTGAACGCGAGCTCGGCCACGGTGTCGGGCTCGTCTTTGCGCTGAACCAAATGCGCGAGAACCTGTTTACGCATTCGCTCGATTTCATTTTGCGCGAACGTGGGCGAGGTGACGATGTCGGAAAACATGTCCAGAAGCTTGTCACGCGATGACGATAGCCCGCTCGTGCTGAGGTACACAAAATCCTCGTCGACGCTCACGTTGAAACCGGCGCCGAGAAACCCCAGCTCATCGGCGATTTGCGTCGCAGTCTTCGAACCCGCGCCCTTTTCGAGAAGCGACGCCACGAAATGCGTGAGGCCCTTCTGATCCGTGGGATCGGCGGCGGCACCGGTTTTCAGCATCAGCCCGTAAGTAATGTACGGCAGGCTCTTGTCATCGACCAAGAGCACACGGAGACCGTTTGAGAGCGTCTTTTCGGTAAACGGACGAAGTTTCGTCGTTTTGGCCTCGCTCCCCGTTTTGGTTTGCGCCGGCTTCGTGGCGCAGCCCGCGAACAGTACGAGCGCGATCAACAGGTTGAGCGTCTTCATCGGGTCACCTTCGCTTTTTGCACGATGAGATTACGGCGGGAATTATCGAGGACTGCGGTCGCGGCCCTTTGTATCTGCGCGGCCGTGACCTTGTTATATCGCTCGAGATCTTTGAACAGATACTCGTACGAGCCCATGACGACTTCATTGAATGCGAGTGACTGCGCCTTGCCGTAGACCGTCTTCAGCATTCCCACGTTCATCGTCATAATGGCGTTTTTGGCTTTCTGAATCTCGAACTCCGAATAGAGCGAGGTTCGCGCGTGCCGGATTTCATCATAGACGATCCGCTCGACGCGCTTTTGGCTGACGCCCGGCTTGAGCGCGACCGTGACGCTGAAAAGCCCCGGATCTTTGGAGGCCGAATTCGAAACCCCCACCGAGCTCGCGAGCTGGGTGTCGTAAACGAGCCGTTTATAAAGCCGGCTCGACGGACCCTCGCCCAGTATCAGCGCCAACACATCGAGCGCGTAGTAATCCGGCTGGCCCGCCTGCGCGTTTTGGAACGCGACAGTCATATAATCGCTCTGCACGTCGCGCTCGAATACGTGTTCGCGCGCGGCCTCCTGCTTCGGCTCGGCCGCCACCGCCCGGCTCGGAATCGGCTGGCTTTTCATATGTCCGTAGTATTTCTCGATGAGCTTCTTCGCGTTCGACTTATCAAAATCGCCCGCGATGACGACGACGGCATTGTTCGGCGCGTAGTACGTTTTGTAAAACTCCAAGCACTTTTCGACCGTAATGCGATCGAGGTCTTCCATCCAGCCGATCACGGGCCAGCGATAAGGATGAACCTTGAAGACCGTCGCGTACGTCTCTTCAAATAACCGCCCGGTCACGTCGTTCTCGACCCGGTATCGGCGCTCCTCTTTTACAACCTCACGCTCGCTCTTGAGATTCGCTTCGCTGATCTGCAAGTTCTCCATCCGGTCAGACTCGAGATCGATCATAAGCTCGAGCTTGTCGCTCGGGAGGGTCTCAAAATAACCGGTATAATCATGGGACGTAAACGCGTTGTTGGTTCCGCCGTTACTCTGAATGACCTTGTCGAACTCCTTTGGCCCGTATCGCTTCGCGCCCTTGAACATCATGTGCTCGAAGAGGTGGGCGATGCCCGTATAACCGGGCTGCTCGTCGCGTGAGCCGACTTTGAACCAGGTGTGATAGGTCACCAGGGGCACCGTGCGATCGACATACATCAAGACGGTCAAGCCGTTGGGAAGCTTATACCGCTCGACTTTCATTTTTAATTCCAGGACCGCCCCGGCCGCGGGCCGCGCGGGCAGCAAGGACGACAATAAAGAAAGACACGCGAAGGCCAGAATGGAAAATGATCTTTTCATTGGACAAATTGTCGCCCGGGTTACAGCGCGTGTCAAAGCTGTAAATGGCGCCGCTCGACGGCCTTATTGAATCACGAATTCGTTGAAGTAGATGTCTTTGACCACGCCGGCCCTCAGCTGCTTGTTTAGAACCGACGCGATTTGGTCTTTCAAGAACAGCTTGCCTTGGATCGTCTCGAGATCGTCATAGGTCTTGCCGTTGAGCAGCCGAACGATCGCATCCCGCGACTGCGCCCCGAGCCCGACGATCTCCTCAAAACCTTTGTCGTCGAGCATTTCGACGCTAATGACCGTGCGGATGAACCGTCTCGGGAGCCCGTCGAGATTTACCGAAAACGGGTCCAGCGTGTATATGACAGGGTGCGCTTGAAGGTCTTGCTGTTTCTTGCGGACGTCCGCGCTGGCCGTCGTCTCCGTGATGGACTTCGGCTCGTGCGCGACCGTATTGAGATAAATCACCAAGGTGCCACCGGCGAGCGTGGCCACATTGGCGAACACGAAAATACTCTTGAGAATGAAGCCCCATGGAATGGGCTTTTTCGCGGGCGGTAACTCTTCATCGACTGGACGCTTGGCCATAGTAACCTCGATATTTCTATCGGTGAATCGACCTAGGTCCATAAGGGAAAATTCGGTCCTGTCTCGCTTTGAAACAAGCCGCGGCGAATCTTAAGTGAAGTCGTCAAAGGAGTTCTCACACTGAGCCTCATTCGAGCCTTGACGCGACAAACCGATTTCAATGTAATGGGAACATGCGCATACACTATTCGCTCGGGCTGCTCCTGCTCGCCCCTGTCTTGCTGGCGGTGACCGGCAGTACGGCCTACGCCCAAGACGCGTCATCACTGGTCCCGAAGGGCCTCATCCGGCTCGGTTCGGGCGGTTACTTTTCTCCCTATGCATTGGTCGTCGACAAGAAAGCCCGCTTGTTGTCGGTTTGGAAACAAGACGGAGCGAAGCTCAGCAAGGTGACCGAGTTCCCATCCGACATGGGAAAGAACAGCGGCGACAAAGACAGCGAAGGCGATCACAAAACGCCTGAGGGCATCTACTTTCTTCAGAAATTGCTGGAAGGTCCGGGCCTGCCGTACGACCTCTACGGACAGCGTGCCTTTACGATGGACTACCCGAACGTTTTCGACCGGCGCCTCGGCAAAGGCGGCTCAGGCATTTGGCTGCACGCGATTCCCGACAAAGTCTCACTCGAGCGCGGCTCGCGAGGATGCGTCGTCGTGCGCAACGAAGCTATCATGAAGCTGAGCGAGTATATTACGCCCGAGAAGACCCCGATTATCGTGTATGAATCAGTCAATTACGCCGATGAAACCGAGCGCCAAAAGACGGTTCGTGAAATCGAGGACTGGCTGGCCCGGTGGGTGGCCGCATGGAGAACCAAAAATCTCGAGCAGTACATGGCCTTTTATTCGGGCTCATTCAGCGGCGCCGGCATGAACTTCAGCCAGTGGAAGAAGCACAAAGAAAACCTGAACGCCACGTACCAGACGATCGAAGTCGACCTGTTCGCGCCGGTGATCTACGAGCATGCAAAAGGCTGGGTCGTTCGCAGCCTGCAAGGCTATCGATCCGACAAACACGAGGACTTCGGCGAGAAGACGCTCTACCTTCAAAAAGAAAACGGAATGCTCAAGATCATCGAAGAGCGATGGGCTGCCGTCGAGCGCGACGAGAAGATTCAAAATCTCGCGAAATGCTGCGAGCCCATGGCCGCGGCATCTAACAACTGAGCCTTCACGGCGCCCTTGCCATGGCCCGCGTGCGCCGGCGACCGCGGCCAAACTCGCTGTCGAACCTTTGTGCAGATAAGTCCTTCATTCCGGAATCCAAACCATTAGCGCTGTGAGTGTCCGCACTTACGACAAGTCTGAATTCCTTTCATGTTGAAAGGTTTCCCGGAGGCAAGCGAATTACCGCGGCCGCCCCGATATTCCGCGAATACGGCACTCACGGAATTATAATGCCCCCTTCACATAACGAACGGTCGCGGCTCGCGGTAATGAAACAGGAGTCTATTTCGATGAAATCCTCGAACGCTTTACTTTGCCTAAGTCTGCTCACGACTCTCGCCTGCTCCGGCGGCGGTGGCGGAGGCAACTCCCAACCCAAGCCGAGCTACCTCGGCGAAGCGACCAAACCCGGCTATCTGCCTGATGGCACTCAGGTACAGGCGCTGACCCCCGAGCAGGTCAAAGAACTGACCAAATCAATCGGCGCGACCGCCGCGATTGGCGCTGGTTTCACCAAAGCTAGCGGCGTTCAGACTTCGTTCGGCGGCAGCGAAAGCGCCGCGGCCGGCGACCTTTCTGTCGGCGCCGACAAGGCACTGACGGCCGAAGTCACCGAAAACCTCAAATCTAAGTGCACGGTCTCGAAGACCGAAACCAAACCGCAGATCAGCGGCTCGAGCTCTTCGGGCTCACTGTATGGCTCGGCCCGCGCATCCACCACCGGCTACGATTGCCCCTTGAAATCGTCACTGCAGGCCGACACATCCGGCAGCTACAGCAAATCGAATTCGCATTTGGCAATCAACATGACCGTCAAAATGCAGAACGACTACGAAATTGTGGGCGCCGGCCTTTCTGAAAAGACCGGTCTCACGCGTGGCAGCTCGAATTTGAACGTAAGCGTGGCCCTCAACGCGAACGACCGCAATCAAGCGACCATCGAAGCGACCGGCAATACCTCGGGCCTTTGGCAGTTTTCAAACGGAACCGAGCTGAAAGAAAAGCATCTCTTCGAAATGAGCTTTGCTTCGCAGAGCTCTTCGAACACCTCCGGCGTCATTCGTATGGCCCTGGTTTACGACTTTCCGAGCTTCAAGGCGCTGATCCAGGTCTTCGGAACGATGAACAACGGAACGTTGAATGCCAAGACGTACATCAACGGCGAAAGCGCGGATTCGAACTTCGGGCTCGGTATCGCGAACTCGAACCCGGCGTTTCAGAGCGTTCTTCAGCAGCTGGCCATTCAGCACTGAGCGGAGCGCACGCCAACAACGGGGCCTCAGAGCCCCGTTCGTTTTTCTGAAGACTTTTCATTGAAGACGATGAAGGGCTGCTTCGCGTGAGCCCGGAATGGTATTGAGCTCTTCTCTCGAAAGGAAAGCTCATGAACGCGATGCTCGTAACCGCCCTGCTCGTATCCGGTGCGGCTGCCGTGCAGGCCGCCGATTTGCCGAATGGAACCGTCATAAACACGCTCGTTTCGAGCGAGGCCGCGACGGTTTATCAGGTCAAAAAGATCCGTGTGTTGTCGAAAGACCCGCTGCCCACGAACGGCTCCGCGTTCGTCACGCTGCGCCTGATGATCGACCTGCAGGTTGAAGGCAACCTCTGCGGTTATCAAACGCTTGCCTTGAACGTCGTCAGCCTCGCGAACAATGTCGATCCCAAAAAGCGCATCGAGACGAGCCGTTCGGAAGCCCGCCTCGTCGCCATCAAACCCCACAGCTCGCAAGATCAGATCGCGATCTGCGCGCAATACAGCCGTCCGACCAACATTTCGGTTCCGCTCAATGTCTCGATGCTCATGGGGCCTCCGGCGACGTCGCTGATTCAGAAAGCGATCAGCGAGACCATCGTGCGCGTGTTTGTTCCCGCCCATGAGAGCCCGAATTCACGGCCGTCCCAAAAATTCGAAAATGTCATCGTCACTCTGGCTTACGGCGATGGCTGGTCCGTTACTTCGAGCGTACCGGTCGAAGGACTCTGATTATCACCGAACTCCAGAAAAACAAAAGGCCATGCCGTTCGGGCATGGCCTTTTTTTTGCGCCAGCTCAGCCGCGCGTTCGAATTCGAAGACTAGCGCTCGTAGCGCAGATCTTCGATCTTTACCATCTCGTAGTTCTGTGACTCTGGAAGCTCTTTAAGATGCTTCGAAAGCTCGTCCTGGGTGATGACTTTGTTTTTCATGTTCCATTCAACCAGCCGAGTGTCGAACGTGAGGTTTTGAACGTAATCCCTGTGCTTCATTTAAGACTCCCGATTTGAATTGAAAGTGACTTCAAATTAGCGCTCAGGCCCCGGCGTTGTCAATTCCAGTACTTGGGTCCGCGCTCCCCGTCGTCTTCATTATTGACGACGAGTTTAAGCTTGCGACCCCATCGCTGGCCGCTTTTTTGGCTCTTACGCCGCTGCCAGCGCGTCCACCCGGTCAGAAACAAGAAACCCGAGAGCAAGCCGAACACGTGAGCGAGGTTCGAAACCCCGCCACGGCCGTCTACGCCCGAGGTCATGATGGTGAAGATTTCAATCGCGCCGAGGAGCATGACCATGTATTTGGCCTTCATGGCGAACAAGAACATGAAGTAGACGATGCGCTCCCCGAAGATGATACCGTAAGCCAGCATGAGTCCGAAGATGGCGCCCGAGGCTCCGATCACGGGCGCTTCCAACAAGCCGATCATCCGCCCCGTCACGAATGAAAAACCAAATACGAAAATGATGTAGAAGAACGCGGCTCCCACGCCACAGACGAGATAATAGAGCAGGAAGAACCGGCTCCCCCAGCGCATTTCGAGCTCGGCGCCGAGCCACCAGAGCATCAGCATGTTGAAGATCAAATGCCAAAGCGACGAAGTGGAGTGAAGGAACATATAGGTGAAGGGCTGCCAAATGAAGTAGTCCTCCACCACCCGCATTGGAGAAAGCGAGAAGTAGTAGCTCAGGTAAGGCTTGTCGAGAATGAAGCCTTCGAGAATGACCTGAAGCAGAACCCAGATCGCGACATTCGCGATCATGAGCTTCTTCACCATGCTCGTGAGCGGAATCATCGACTGAATCTGCGGCCCGCCTCTATAGCCCATGAGTCTCACCCATGATGGCCGCCTTGGCTGAGCTCGATCAGCACGCCGTTTGCGGCGGTGGGATGAACGAAGGCGACCCAGCAACCTTTCGCGCCGGCCTTCGGCATCTCATTGACGAGACGAAAGCCATCATCTTTGAGGCCATCGAGGCTCTTTTGAACATCGGGCACGCGCATACAGATGTGGTGAATGCCTTCGCCGCGCTTTTCGATGAATTTCGCGATCGGGCTGTCGCTGGAGGTGGCCTCGAGAAGCTCGATCGAAACCGAGTTATTGAACTCGATGAAGCCGACCTTCACCTTCTCGCTCTCCACCACTTCGACTTTCATGTCCTTCCAGCCGAGCGCTTCGTAAAAACGAAACGCCTGTTCGATGGATTTGACGGCGATGCCGATGTGGTCGATCTCGAAGCCGTTAGTCATTCGAAATAGGGTAGCAAACGCTGGTAGGTTTGCTCAAGGGTTTCAGAGATCACTTTCGTCTGCCCTACGAGCGGAAAGAAGTTCGAATCGCCGATCCAGCGCGGAATGATGTGGAAATGGAGATGCTGCGGTATACCTGCGCCCGCGGCGGCACCCAGATTCGCTCCCAGGTTCATACCGGGAGGAACCTTGCCATACGCTTTTCGCAAAGCAGAAACGCTCTTTTTGACCAATTTGTGCAAATCAACATACTCGTCCTCGGAGAGATCGATGATGTCTCCCGCATGCCGAACCGGCAACACGAGCAGATGTCCGTTATTGTAGGGGAACTTGTTCAGCACCACCATCGTCGTGCCGTTGTCATAAATGACCAAGGACTCTGGGCTGAGGCCGCGCGCGCGAGCGTCGCAAAATACGCAAGCGGGCTCGCCACTGGCCTTCACCTGTGCCTTGTCCCGATCGCCGGCCTGTCCTTGAAGATACGCGAAACGATGAGGACGCCAAAGAATCTCACGCTCGATGGGCCAGCGGCCGTCCCCGCGGGAGGCGCGCTTTGAAGACGACGAGCCCCGCGTGGCCTTGCTTCGGGCGGGCTTTCTTTTTCGCATGCGTCCCGATTTCGAGCCCTGCGTTTTCACCGCAGCCCCCGCGCCCCCGGATAGAGCAAGAGCGGCTGCCCGTTCAGCTTCAGCGCCAGCGCCTCATTGAGTGTCGACTTGAATATGCTCTCTTCACCGCTGAACGACTCGTAAATTTCGAAGAGACCCGGACGCTCCTTGGGCGGCTGAAAAACTTCGGGATCCTCGCCGAGTCCGGTCATTTCGCCAGCGAGCCGAACGGCATCGCCCAATGTTCCGACTTTGTCGGCGAAGCCCATCGCAACCGCCTGCTCGCCCGTGAAAATTCGGCCGTCGGATTGCTCCACGACCTTTTCCATAGGGAGATTTCGGCCTTCGGCCACGGCTTTTTTGAACTGCATGTGAACTTCGTCGAGCATCTTTTGAAGATAGGCGCGCTCTTCAGGGCTCATCGCGCGATATTCGGCGCCTGTGTCCTTGAAGGGGCCGGTTTTGATCGAGTAACGCTCAATTTTCGCCCACTGGTAGAGCTCTTTCAGATTCGCGAAGTCCATGATGACGCCGATCGAGCCGACCAGCGTTCCGGCATTGGTCACGATCTTGTCGGCGCCGACGGCGATGTAATAGGCGCCGCTCGCCATGAGCGATTCGGCCGACACGATGACCGGCTTCTTCCAGTGCTCGCGCGTCCGTTTGATTTCTTCATAAATCTCTTGGCTGGGGCCGACGACTCCGCCCGGAGAATTGACGTGCAGAATGACCGCCTTGATGTTTTCGTCGCGGCGATACTCTTTGAGCTGTTTTAGTAATTTATCGGATTCGGTGATGATGCCGTCGAGCTTGAGATACAAGATCGAGGCTTCGGAGACGTGCGCCTTCGGCGGGCTGAACATCGTCAGGCACGCGCCTCCGGCAAAAAGAAGGCCTCCCATAAAGAAGAGGCCTACTACGATCAGTACGACTGACCAAGGGTTTCTACGCATCAGCTTTCACCAGACGAAGATGAGGTACCGGCGGCGTTTTTCAACGTTTCGCCGAAGAGCTCACCCAAGCTGGTCTTCGAGGTCGACTTCGCCTTCTTCAGGTACTCGTCGACATCGCCACGCTCGTTACGAAGCGTAACCAGTTTGGAGCTCAAACCGATTTTACGGGCTTCCTTATCGATCGTCAGGATCTCGGCTTTCAGTACGTCGCCGACTTTGACCACGTCTTCAGGACGCTCGATGCGCTGAGTGGTGATCTCGCTGATGTGGATCAAGCCTTCGATATCCGGCTCGAGCTCCACGAACACGCCGAAGTCGGCGATCTTCACGACTTTCACGTCGTGCTGGCTGCCGATCTTGTACTTGTCTTCGACGGTCTGCCACGGGTCGTTCTCAAGCTGTTTGAGACCGAGTGAGAAACGCTCGTGTTCGGTATCGACGCCGAGAACAACGGCGCGAACCTTTTGGCCCTTGGTGAACATTTCGGAGGGGTGATTGACCCGCTTTGTCCACGAGAAGTCGGAGATATGGACGAGACCGTCGATACCTTCTTCGACTCCAACGAAGATGCCGAAGTCGGTAACCGACTTGATCTCACCTTCGATGATGGTGCCCGGAGCATACTGCTCTTTGAGCTGAACCC
>DASUEL010000058.1:0-3650 GCA_036275095.1 Bdellovibrionales bacterium | reverse complement strand
CACGAAGACAGCGTCAGTCGTCGCGAATTCGCCGTTGATCTCTTCCATCTCTTGCACGACGTCGTACGGAATATCGGCCTCAGCCAGCAGCACATTCATGTGACCCGGCATACGGCCCGCGACGGGATGAATCGCGAACTTCACTTCAACGCCTCTTTCGTTCAGCGTCTGATATAACTCTTTGATCGCGTGCTGCGCCTGCGAAACCGCCATACCGTAGCCGGGCACGATGATCACCTTGCTCGAATTTCCCAAGAAATAGGCTGCGTCCTCGACCGAGGCCGAGCGTACGGTCTTCGCGGGCCCGCCGCTTGCGGCCGCGCCACCGCCTTCGGCACCAAAGCCGCCGAGAATCACGCTGATGAACGAGCGGTTCATCGCCTTGCACATGATGTACGAGAGGATCGCGCCGCTCGCGCCCACGAGCGCGCCGGTCGCGATCAACAGCTGGTTTCCGAGCGTAAACCCGGTCGCCGACGCCGCCCAGCCCGAATACGAGTTGAGCATCGACACGACGACGGGCATGTCGGCCCCGCCGATCGGAAGCACCAGAAGAAAACCGAGCACGAGCGAAACTCCGGTCATGAGCAAAAGCGACACCCAATCACCCGTCACCACGAAGTGCGCGCAAAGACCCAGCGTTACGAGACCCAAGAGCAGATTCACGAGATGCTGGCCCTTGAAGACGAGCGGAGCTGAGCCCAAGAGCTCCTGCAGCTTGCCGAACGCGATGAGCGAGCCCGTGAACGTGATCGCCCCGATGATCGCGCCAAGCCCGAGCTCCGTCAGGAGCACGGGATCGAGTTGCTCAGGTGTGTGCGAAAAGAACGTTCCGATCGCGACGAGTACGGCTGAAAGGCCCACGAAGCTGTGGAGGGCCGCCACGAGCTGGGGCATCGCGGTCATTTGAATTTTGAGGGCCGTGAACGTTCCGATCAGCAAACCGCCCGCAAGACCCGCCGCGATCCACGTGTAGCTTTTGACGTCGGGATGAATCAGCGTGATCAGCACAGCGAGCGTCATGCCGATCATCGCGAGGCGATTCCCGCGCAGCGCGGTCTTAGGGGACGAAAGCCCTTTGAGACCGAAGATGAAGAGTACGGTCGTGACGAGATAGCCTAATGCGAAAATATCCGGGCTCAGTGTCATGAGTGTTTACCCTCGCCCGGTTTGCCGTCTTTCTTTTTGAACATCGAGAGCATCCGATTCGTTACGACGAACCCGCCGAAAATGTTAATGGCCGCGAGCAGCACCGCGAAGAAACCGATGACCTCGACGAGCTGCCCGTGCCCGCTTCCCGCCACTAAAATCGCGCCAACCACGACGATCGCGCTGATCGCGTTCGTCACGGCCATGAGAGGTGTGTGCAGTGCGGGGGTTACGCCCCAAACGACGTGGTAGCCCACGAAACACGAAAGCACGAATACATATAATCCGATCATCGTCTGCGACATGTTTACCTCTTAACCTTCACTTGGCCCTGGTGGGTCGCAAGCGAGCCCGCGAGAATATCGTCTTCAAGGTTGAGTTTGATTTGATCGGTGGCCTTATCCGGAAACACCAGGCCCAGCAAATTCACCAGATTTTGCGCGTAAAACTGGCTCGCGTCGGCCGCGACCAGCGACGGATAGTTCGACAGCCCCACGATCACCACGCCATGTTTTTCGACGACTTTGTCGAGCTCGGTCAGAGGGCAGTTGCCTCCGCTCGGCGCCGCCATGTCGATGATGACCGAGCCCGCGCGCATGCCGCGCACGGCTTCCTCGGTGATGAGCGTGGGCGCCTTGCGACCCGGAACGTTCGCCGTCGAAATGACGATATCGAATTTTTTGAGCCGCTCGGTCAGGGCCGCCTGCTGCTTGCGCTTACCTTCTTCGGAAAGCTCTTTCGCGTAACCGCCTTGGCCCGTTCCGGCCTCGCCGATGTCGAGCTCGAGATACTTCGCGCCGAGCGATTGAATTTGCTCTTTCACTTCGGGCCGCACGTCGAAGGCTTCGACAGTCGAGCCCAGGCGTTTCGCAGTGGCGATCGCCTGCAGGCCCGCGACTCCGGCGCCGAGGACCAGCGTCTTGGCCGGCTTGTTCATTCCAGCCGAGGTCATCATCATCGGAAAAAAGCGCCGGTAGCGGTTGGCCGCCTCAATGACGGCGCGGTAGCCCGCGATATTTGCCTGGCTCGACAGCGCGTCCATGCTTTGGGCACGGCTCGTGCGCGGAATCATCTCCATCGAGAGACTATCGATCTTCGCTTGCGCCAATTTTTCGAGAACGCCGTCATTCAAATACGGCTCGAGGAAGCTGATCAGAAGCGCTCCGGTTTTCATGAGCGGCAGCTCCTCGGCCGACGGCTTATGCACCTTCAACACGATCTCAGAGCCAAAAGCGGCGGCCCGGTCGACAAGCTCCGCGCCTTCGGAGGCATATTCTTGATCGGTGAAGCCGGCGGCGACGCCCGCGCCTCGCTCCACCGCGACTCTTAAGCCTTTTTTGACGAGTTTCTTAACGGATGCGGGCGTGCCGGCCACACGTGATTCTGCCGCCCGTGACTCTTTGGGAATTCCAACTCGCATCGCTGCCTCGCTCGCTGTTTTGATCGCCGCGATTCTGTCCCAACACCCGCGTTTTTTCAAAAAAATTGAGCGCTCGACCGCGAAAATCGCGCCTCAATGACGCAAACGGGCTAATGTCGCGAAATTATGAATCTGTTGAGCGAAATGGCGCCTGTACAACTTTTGGGCGGGGCCGAGTCCCCCTCACCGCGAACTGGCGGGGCACGAGCCTTGTATTCCAAAGTCAATCATCAGGATTGAAGCTGGAGGAACCATGGGCCGAACGATTTCAAACTTCGCTTTTCTTGCGGCGATTGCCGCCTTCACATTACTCGCCGTTACAGCCGACGCCCAACAGGTCCCTCTGCGCGAGCGTGTGGAGCGCACTCTGCGCTGGACGAGCGAAAAGGTCACGGATCTGACTGTCACTCCGGCGGTTCAGAAAGCCATGGCGGCGACCATCTGGGCAACGGTACTTTATCCCGCCTGCGCCAGCGATAAGGCCGAACATGCCGTAAGCCAGCTCAACGGAACCATCGCGCGCGGCCGGGCGACCCTGTTCAATCACGAATCGGTCGGCCTCATATATTGGATTTCAGTCTCCGGCACGCCCGCCCAAAAGCAAAGGCTCAACGAGCTCTTCCACGACGGCGCTATTGGCCTAAGAAGCGGGTATGACCGGCGGCCTCTGTTGGCGGACCTCGCCCGCCGCGCCGAAAAATTCATCGCTCATGAGACCAAGCAAATCATAGGTATGCGAGTGGGCACCGACTTCACCCCGGCGGATCCCGCTCCGGTGGCAGGGAATTTTCACAACGCGACTGAACTCGATCAACTCCGTAAGTCTCTGCCCGCTTCAAACAACATGTCGATGTTCTCGGCCACCTTGCTCGGGTTTCATGCCCGCGGCGCACGCGGCACACGCCCCTTCGAATCGGCGCGCCAGCTCGTTGCCCAGGCCGCATTCGACGAAGCCTTCATGAATGAGCCGGAGGTTCGCGAGGCGCGCGACAAAGACTGCAATGGTGCGAACGGAAAAAAGGAGCTCGTTGAAGATCTTTTGGGCGCGTCAACCATCATCGGCCAATCAACCCGAAACGCC
>DASUEL010000057.1:0-5603 GCA_036275095.1 Bdellovibrionales bacterium | reverse complement strand
CGAGCCTATTACTATCGAAACGTCACCGCCACCTGCTCAAAGGAGTCGAGCACTCCGACTCGCTCACCTGGGACGCCCACAAAATGATGTTCGTCCCTTCGCTCTGTACGTTTCTGCTCTACAAAGACAAGGCGCGGAGTTTTGAAGTCTTCAGTCAGGACGCCCCATATTTGCTCGCCTCTGAAGACCCGCTCGAAGTCGATTGCGACAGTGCCCGGCGCGCCATTGAGTGCACCAAACGGCCGCTGTCGGTGGCGGCTTGGGCTCTCTGGTCGATCTATGGCGAATCGTTCATCGCATCCTGCATCGACAAGACGATCGACACGGCCCGCGTGCTGCACGGACTGATCGCCGAAAGCGGAGATTTCATGGCCTTGCACGAGCCCGAGTGCAACATCGTGTGCTTTCGGTACGAGCCTTCGCATATCCGCGGCCGGCCGCCCGAAGAGTTGTCAGCTTATCAATCCGAGATTCGAAAACGCGTGCTCGAGCGTGGCGACTTCTACATCACGGGCACCCGGCTCGACGGCATTTACGCGCTTCGGGTAACCGTCATGAATCCAGAAACAGGTGAGGCCGAGCTTAAAGGCCTGCTCAACCATATCAGGGAGATCGCTCCATGAAACAACACACAAAACTGTTGATTGGCCTCGTCTGTGGCATCGTATTCGGCTTGCTCTTGCACCCGTACGCGGGCTCCGAAAATCTCAATGCCTTCAATACCCACTTCATTCAGCCGGTCGGCCAAGTCTTTCTGCGCCTCATTTTCATGGTCGTCGTGCCGCTCATCTTTTCGGCGCTCGTCCTCGGAGTGATGGAGCTCGGGGAGGGGCACGGTCTCGGCCGAGTCGCCTGGCGAACACTCATGTTTACGCTCATTGCGAGCAGCTTTTCAGTCCTAATCGGCGTTTCTCTCGTCAATATCGTCGAGCCTGGTAAGGGCTTCTACGTAAATCAAGAAACGATCATGGAACAGGCGAAGGGCGTCGAAGCCGTTCAAAAAAACGCCGCCGAAGCCAAGCCGTTCTCGACGGCGCTCGTCGAGCTGATTCCGCGAAACCCGGTCGACTCGGCCGCGCGCGCCTTCAGCGGCGAAATCATAGCGCTGATGGTCTTCGCGCTCATTTTCGGGCTCGCGCTCAGTCAGACGTCGGGCAAAAAAGGAGCGTTGCACGAAGCCATCGAGCAATTGTACGCGGTCAGCATGAAAGTGATCGAGTACGCCATGTACATCGCGCCGTTTGGCGTGTTCGCCCTCGTCTTCGGTACGGTCTTCAAGTTCGGCCAAGACATTCTCAAATCCCTCGCAATTTACGTGGTCCTGGTCGTCGGAGGCCTGCTGATTCAGCAGTTCGGAGTGTACTCGCTTCTTTTGACAGTCTTCGCGCGGCGATCGCCTCTCAAGTTCTTCGCCGCCTGCCGTGAAGTCTACCTCTACGCCTTCTCGACCGCTTCGTCGAACGCCACGCTTCCGAAGTCGCTCGACACCGCTGAACGCGTGCTGGGCCTCAGCCCGAAGATCTCACGCTTCGTATTGACCGTGGGCTCGACCGCGAATCAGAACGGCACGGCCCTGTTCGAGGGAATCACGGTGCTGTTTCTCGCGCAGGTTTACAACATTGATCTCACGCTTGCACAGCAGGTACAGGTCGTACTCATGTCGATTCTGGCTGGGATCGGCACCGCCGGAATTCCGGGCGGCTCGCTTCCGCTCATCATGATCTTGCTTCAGACGTTGGGCATTCCGCCCGAGGGCTTGGGTCTCATTCTCGGCGTCGACCGCTTTCTCGACATGTGCCGCACGACCATCAACGTCAGCGGAGATCTCGTGATCGCGGCGCTGGTCGACGACACCAAGCGCGGAGAAAAAACCTAGACCTTCGCTGGTTCTCAAACGCCGGCCCGGCCGCTAAGATCGTAGAGATGAACCGACCTCAACGTGCCTTCGGGCAAGACTTTGCGGCAGGCGTTCTCCTGGTGGCCGCGCTATTCGTCTCCGCTCCGGCCGCGGCCCAGCGCTACGGGCCCGGCGGCCCGTCGAGCACGGGCGACCGAGGCCTCACGCCAATCGGCGAAACCCAAAAACGCCGCTCGGCCGAGCGCTTCAGCATCATCGATTGGATCCGCGAACAAAACGCCACGCGCGCCGCCCAAGACGCCCGCTGGGGACGGGGCGGGAGCTCCGGCCGCGGGCCGTTTCCCGATTTCGTTCTTCATTATAGAACGAGCCCGATGACGATCAGCCGCGAAGGCACGAAGGTCGGCACGGCCTCGGTCGCCACCGGCCGCTTTCAATTTTTGCTCGACGATCTATTCAGCTCGGGCAATCGAATGCGGGTGATCAACTCTGATTTGGGCATCGAGTTTTCGTACGCGCAGGCAAAGGATTTTCTCGCCGACACCGCCTTCACCCAATCGAAGTACGAATTCAAGGAGCTCTCAGGCGCCTTTCTCATACGACCCATCGGGCGCAGCTCACAAGACTCGGGACTTACCGTGAAGGCCGGCTATCACAATTTTGAGGAGACGGGGTTCTGGACAAACACGACCACTCCGGAAAATTTGTACGGAATGTTTCTCGGTGCCGACGTAACGCTCGACCTGGTTCCGTTTCTCGGTCTCAAAGGCGAGTACCAGCACGGTCTCGAAGGCCCTGCGGGGAGCTACACCGGCAAATGGAAGATCTCGCGTTTCACGTACGGCGCGTTTCTCGAAATCTATCTCATCAATCTCGAAGCGTTCATGTTCAATAATGAAGCCGTGTTCACGCCTGATGCCGGCGCGCCCGTGAAAGAGACTCAGACGGGCACCGGGTTCGGTGCCTCGCTGTTCTTTTGAAACACGGTCCTTGGGCACGCAGATGCCGAAGGGCGCCGGTCTACGTCGCCGCTTGAGTGAAATCGGCGATCAGGTCGGCAAGGTCCTCGACGCCCACCGATAGACGAATCAGTTCGTCGGAAATTCCGATTTGTTTGCGCTCGGCCGGGGACATTCCTGAGTGCGAGGTCGTGGTGGGACGGGTGATCAGACTTTCGACACCGCCGAGGCTGGGCGCGACTTTCGGCAGCCGCAAGCGCGCCATGAAGCCATCGGCTTCGCGGGGATCACCTTTGAATTCGAAACTCACCATGCCGCCGAAGCCGCCCAGATATTTTCGAGCGTTTCGGTGGCTCACGTGCGATTCGAGACCGGGATAATAGACACGTTTGACGAAACTCTGGCGCTCGAGCCAGCGGGCGAGCTCCTGCGCATTCTGATTGTGCTGCCTCACACGGAGCCCCAGTGTTTTCATGCCGCGGTTGAGCAAGAAACAGGCATGAGCGTCGAGACAGCCCCCGAGATAATTCAGCTTTTTTACGACCGGAGCCACTTGTTTGCGGGAGCCGACCACACAGCCCGCGACGATGTCGGAATGGCCGTTCAAATACTTGGTGCAGCTGTGGACCGCCAGATCGAAGCCGAGCGCGATCGGATTGAAGTTCACGGGCGAGGCAATCGTGTTGTCGATGATCGAGATCAGGCCGTTCTCACGGCAAAACTGCAAGATCGGCTCAAAATCGGCGACTTCGAGAAGCGGATTGGTGATCGACTCGACGTAAAACGCGCGGGTTTCGGGCCGAAGCGCGGCTTTCCAGCTCGAAGGATCGCCGACGTCGACTGCAGTCACCGAGTGACCCATTCGCGTGAAGTCGTTCTTCAAAAAATAATGGGTGCCGCCATAGAGGCAGCTTTGCGTCAGCAAATGCCCGGGTCTTTCGAAGATCGAAAGCAGTGCCGTCGTGATCGCCGACATCCCGCTGGACGTGACGATTGCGTCCTCAGCCTTTTCGAGCGCCGCAAGCTTCGCATTGAGCATCATGTGCGTGGGCGTATTGTTCAAGCGCGTGTACTTGACTTCATTATAGTCGCTCTCGCCGCCGTATAAATAGGTGGCGGACTGAAAGATCGGAGCTGTCACGGCGCCGGCGTATTTGACGCCGTCTTCACCCGCGTGAATGGCCAGAGTGTCCAGGTTCTTGAAATCGTTGGCGCTCATATGAAATCTTTCTCGAGCCGGGCTCAGCCCGGGCTGCGTAAATGCCAGGCTTTGGGTTGAGTAAACGTGAGAATTCCGTACTTCGAAAGTGTCAGACCCAGGCCTGAATGGCCGCGCCCGCTCCACGGGAGCCGCGGGCTCACGCGGTCGCAACAGTTCCAGTAGGCGCTTCCGGCGTTCACCTCGGCCAGAATGCGCTCGGCTCGCGTCTTGTCTTTGGTGTACACGCCGGCCGTGAGCCCGTAGTTGGTATCATTCATCATACGCACGGCCTCCTCGTCGTCGCGCACACGCGCGATACCGATGATCGGGCCGAAGCTCTCCTCTTTCATGAGCGCCATGTTCTGGTTCGCGTCGACGAAGACGGTCGGTTCGTAGTAGTAGCCCGTGCCGGGCCGCCGCTTGCCGCCGAGTACCAGTCGCGCGCCCTTCTTTTCGGCGTCGTTGACTTGCTGATCGAGCACGTCCAGCTGGGCGTGGCGTGCGAGAGGTCCGATGTAGGTCTTCTCGTTCGTCGGGTCGCCGATGACGAAGCCGCGCACGGTTTCGGTGAATGCTTCGACGAACTTGTCGTAGAGATTCTGATGTACGTAGATACGCTCGACCGAACAGCAGCTTTGGCCGGTGTTGTAGAACGCGCCGTCGGCGGTGGCTTCAGCGGCGGCCTTCGGGTCGACGTCGTCGCAAATGTATACGGGATCTTTGCCGCCGAGCTCGAGCTGAACTTTCATCAGACGGCCCGCGACCTTTTCGTTGATTTTCCGGCCGGTGGCATAGCTTCCCGTGAAGAAGACGCCATTAATCGGCTGATCGAGGAGAGCATTGCCCACCGCGGGCCCGCCGACGACCGCGATGAACGCGTCGGGCGGAAGGCCGGTCTGGTGCATGAGCTCGACGATCGCAAGGCCCGTGAGCGTGGCATATTCAGACGGCTTATAGATGACGGTGTTGCCAGTGAGCAGCGCCGGTACAAAAACGTTGGAGCCGACAAAATACGGGTAGTTCCACGCCGAGATGTTGGCGATCACACCGAGCGGCTCGTGCCGGATGAGCTCCTCCATGCCCGAGTCGTTGAAGACCTTTTCCTCTTTCAATACTGATTCCGTGTTGTCGAGAAAGAAGTTGAGACGGCCGATCAGGCCGTTGAGCTCGTTGTTCGACTGCGTAATGGGTTTGCCGACCTCACTCGTCAGCACCGACGCGAGCTTCGCTTTGTTCTCGACGACCAGGTCGCGAAAGCGGGCCATCATGCCGAGCTTGATGCTCAAAGGAACCTTCGCCCAGTCCTTTTGCGCGCGACGGGCGCGATAGAAAGCCTGATTGACCGAGCCTGCATCGTCATCACGGACTTCGGCGATCACTTTTTCGGTTGCGGGATTGATAATTTTCATTCGGTTCGAGAGCCTTTCGAAGTCGTTCGTTGTTTTCGGTGGTTCACGTTTTGCCGGCCGCACGCGCGGCTTCCAGAAAATCGCGGAGCAGCGGCGCGCTGTCGAGCACGGTCGTGTCGCCGGGTTGGTGGAACTCGGGATGCCACTGTATCGCGGCCGCGTAGACCGGGCCGTTC
>DASUEL010000056.1:0-4222 GCA_036275095.1 Bdellovibrionales bacterium | reverse complement strand
GAACCTGAGCCGTTTCCTGAACCCGAACCGCCGGTGCCGGTGCCGGCTCCTGAGCCTGAGCCACCGTCTTGCCCTGGGTTTTGGCCGCCGTTCTGGCCACCGCCGTTGGCTTCTTGCTTCTTACGCTCGGCTTCGGCCTTTTCGCGTTCTTCTTGGGCTTTCTTTGCCGCACGTTGGGCGTCGGCTTGAGCCGCATTGCCCGGCTTGTAGCGTGACTTCGCTTCACACGCGGTCATGGTCGCGAGCAGACAAACTGCGGTAAAAACCTTTAACAGTGCGGACATGATGGCCTCCAATAAAACGTGACTATACGTTCACGTCAGAGACCATGAGCAAGACGGAGGCCAAATCGGCAGCCCCCCTGGAAACCCCCAAAACCCGCTAAACCCGCCAAAACCCTGGGTTGTAGTAAGAACTCGTTCGTCCATAGGCTTTACAACGCCGTTTATGGGCACTCTGTGCTTTGAAACGTCATATTTAAGGAGAAACTAACGAACCCAGAAGACCTTTTGGGAGGCCTGATCGAGGCTGTCGATTTCAGCCGAATACCTGGTCATCACGTTTCGAGCAAACGCTTCGGGCGCGATTTTCAGATCTTCTAGGCAACAAGTCGGAACCGGTGTTCCCGTGTTTGAAACGTTCACCGCGAAATGCACGAGCGCCGAAACCGGGCTCACCGTCGCGATGCTGATCGAAAGCTTCTTTCGTGGAGAGCCGTCCAAATAAATGTCGTCGCCAATACGCAAAAGCTTGTCGCGCGCGTTCGGTGCTGACTCTTCGACGACGTCTTTCACAATCGTTGCCAAAAGCCTTTGAAGGGCGACGCTGAATGAAAGGTGCGGCTGAAACTTCTCGACGATAAAATGAACCATGTCGGAGCCGCAGATTTTCTCTTTCGCTCGCAGATCTTCGCCGTCGACCATTTTGTCGAAGCCGACATCGCAAGCCCCGCGCCAGGCGACGATCGAGTCGCCCAGTACTCCAGCCTGCATGTAGCCGAATAAGGAGCGAAGCTGGCTTCCGTCGTAGGCAAAGCTCTTTTCAAACCAATGGCTTTTCATCAGGCCTCTTGACCGGTGTAGATCTTGTACGCGCGCCGAAAACGCAAGCACGACTCGCACTCGCCGCAGATCGTGTCACCATCATTGTAACACGGCCAGAGCCAGTTCAGATCGACGCCGAGCTCAACCGCGCGGGCCATGATCTCGACTTTGTTCATCCCAGAGGTGAAGCACTTCACACGCACACGCGCGTTTGTCGAAAAATAGAGGGACTTGTTCATGCTCTCGATGAAGCTCTCGGAGTTATCGGGAAACGTCAGCGCCTCTTCACGATTGAAGCCCGGCACGACCCACGAGCCGCCCAAACCCTCGGCGTAACCGGCCGCGATGTTGAGCATAATGCCGTTGCGATTGGGAACCCAGACCGCCTCGGCGGTCATTTCGAGCGCCTGCTCGTCTTCGAGCTTCATGTTCACCGGAACGTCTTTGTCGCGATTGACGAGTGAGGTATTCGTGAAGTCCCGAAACCACGTGACGTCTAATATCTTGTGGGGAACGTTGAGCTTCTTGCAGTGCCACGCGGCCGCCGCGGCTTCACGCTGGGCGGCCCGCTGGCCGTAATTAAAGGTCAGCGCCAGCTTCACGCCTGTGGACTTCACCGCCTCATACAGATTTACGATCGAGTCGAGGCCGCCGGATGCCAGCACCACGGAGCTCATCTTCGCCCCTTGGCCTTGCGGCCCTGGCCGCTCCGGGTTGGAGTCAGTCCGCGTCCCGGCTTGGCCGAACGCCGGCTTCCGGCTCTAACAGATCCGGCCGCCGCCCCCGCGGACGCTCCGCCTTTCGGAGCCGGCCGCGTTTCGGCGTCCGCCTCGCGAATGTCATCGGCTTTCACATCCGGCTCACCATTGAAATAGGCCTGCTTGATCTCGTCGGCGCGTTTCATGATCGTCATGATGAGATCGCGCGCCACTTTCGAGTTGATTTGATTTTCGAGCGTTTTCAGACGGCCGCGAAACGCCGACTCGCTATTCTTCGCTTTCGGCTTGGCCTCATCTTTTTTGGACTTTTGATTCCTATTGATGAAGGGAACCGAATTGAGCCCCTTCACCGTCACCTTCGCCATGAGATCCTGCATTTTCGCCGACTGCAGGAAGTCGCGGGATTTGATATCCGCCAGAACGCTTTCAAGACTCTTCGCCTTCGCGGCCAGCCCCTTGAGCTGGCCTGAAGCCTTCGAAGCGGTTTCTTGTACGCGTTTTCTGAGCTTCTTCATCTTTATACGGTTTTCCCTTTAACGTAGCGTTCGTAGACGATCACGAGCGGAGCCGCCACGTAAATCGACGAGTATACGCCGAACACGAGACCAAGCGACATTGCGAGCGCGAAGTCTTTGAGAACGCCGGTTCCAAAAATGTAGAGCGCCGCGGTCGTCATGAATACCGTGACCGACGTCAGAATCGTGCGCGAGAGCATGTCGTTGACGGAGTGATTGATGATCTCACGCATCGGGCGGCCCTTCATGACATGTTCATTCTCGCGAATGCGGTCGAAGGTGATGATCGTGTCGTTCAGCGAAAAGCCGATGAGCGTGAGCACGGCGGCCAAAAGTTGAATGTTCACTTCTTTACCCATCGCCGCGAAAATGCCGACGACGAGAATCGCGTCGTGCGCGAGGCAAACAATGGCGCCGGGCGCGTATTTATAATCGAATCGCATCCCGATATAAATCAGGAGCAGCAAGAGCGAGTAGAAAGCCGCGAGCATACTGTTGCGCTTGAGCTGCGACCCAACCTGCGGGCCCACGCTGTCGATGCGGCGTACTTCGGGTGCCTGAGTTGCGAACGTGCTCTTGAGCCCCGCCGTCACCTTGTCGGTCATGGCTTTGAGCTGCTCACTCACCTCACGCTCCGTCGAGGCCTGCGGGTTTTCGAAGCGGATTAGATATTCGTTTTCGGCTCCGAACCTCTGAACCTGGCTCTGTTTAAACCCGAGATCTTCGGTGAACTTACGAACGCTTGAAACTTCGACCGGCTGTCCGAATCGAACTTGCACCTCGGTGCCGCCGGCGAAATCGATGCCGTAGTTCAATCCGAACACTGCGATTGAGGCGATAGAGAGCAACACCGCCACGACCGAAATCGTGCCGTAAATGTGAAACTTTCCTACGAAGTCAAACTTGCGATCGCCTTGAATTTGCTTGGTGGACATCTCGTGCTCCTCTTAGATGGCAATGCTTTTTACTTTTCGGCGGACAAGCAAGTAGTCCACGATTGTTCTTGTGAAAAAGACCGCGGTGAACAGCGACGCCGTCAAACCGATGAGCAGCGTGACGCCGAAGCCGCGTACCGGTCCTGAGCCGTAATAGATCAGAACGATACAGGTCAGCGCTGTGGTCAGCTGAGCGTCGAAGATCGCAACGAACGCCTTCTCGTAACCCTCTCTGAAGGCGGCAGCGAAGCTCTTCCCTTTTCGCAGCTCCTCTTTGATGCGCTCGTTGATCACGATGTTACCGTCGACAGCCATACCGATCGTGAGCGCGATACCCGCGATACCCGGCAAAGTAAGTGTCGCTTCAAGCAGCGTAAGCCCCGCGTAAATCATCGACACGTTGAAGATCAGCGCCAGGTTCGCGAAAAGACCGAAGGTCTTATAATAAACCAGCATGAACAGCAGAACCAGCGCCGCCCCCACCGCGGTCGCGAGCTGGCCGGCCGCGATCGAGTCGGCACCGAGGCTCGGGCCGACAGTGCGCTCTTCGAGCTGCTCGAGACGCGCCGGCAGCGCGCCCGCGCGAAGGGCCATCGAGATCAGCTTGGCTTCTTCGAGCATTTTGTTGTAGTCGCCGCCTCCGCCCAGGGTAATGCGGGCAGAGCCGGTCGCGATTCTCTCTTTAATGTTGGGAGCCGAGTAGACGACGTCGTCGAGCACGATCGCCATTTGCCGGCCCACGTTTTCGCTCGTGAGCTGGTCAAAGCGAAGCGAGCCTTCAGGCTTGAAGCTGATGCTTACTTCGGGCTCGTTGAACTCGCCCATCGTGACGAACGCGTCGCGGAGCATGTCGCCGCCGAGATTCGTGGTGGTCTCGAGCAAGTACGCGACTTTGCCTGCCGACATTTCACGAGCGCCTTCGGCTTTTCCGAAATAAACTTTCGTGTTCGGCGGGAGCTTCGCTTTGATATCGGCGTTCACCTTTTGCACGTACTCCGAGTACTTGAGCT
>DASUEL010000055.1:0-11598 GCA_036275095.1 Bdellovibrionales bacterium | reverse complement strand
TCAAAGTGAAGAAGAAAATTCAAGACGACATCGACCGCGAGGCCACCGTACGAAATGCCATGCGCCTCATCGAGAAAGACATCAACACCGCTTTTCATTACCGCGACCTCAATTATGAGATGAAGCTCGAGGTCCAAAGCCAGGGGCAAGGCGGGCCACCGGGCCAGCCGACACCGCTTCCGACTCCGCCGCCTGCGCCAGGTACCGAAGAAGCGCCGCCGAAGAAGCTCACGCACTTTCTGGGTGAAGAAAACGCACTCCACTTCACGACGCTCAATCACGTTCGCATGCGCAAAGACGCAAAAGAAAGCGACCAAGCCGAAGTCGGTTATTTTCTCGAAAATTGCCGAAACCGGGTCACCGATAAATCCTCGCAGTGCCTGAAGCGGCGAACCGCCCCTTTCATCGACGAAGACGTTTCAAAAGGCGGAGCCGAAACCACGCTCATCGAGAACGTGACTGAGTTCAAGCTGAAGTACCTTGGAAAGGGCAAAGAAGACTGGGTCACCATGTGGCGCACCGATGAGCGGGGCGACGCCGTGACGAAAGACAATTTTCCGCAGGCCGTGCAGGTGCTCCTCACGGTCAAGATTAACGAACGCGAAACGAGCCTGGAGTCGGTGTTCCCGATCCAGTTTCCCAATAACAAACCGGAGAAAAAGGCTGAAAACCCGCAGAATCCCCAATCCCCTCAAACCCCTGGGCAATAACCGCGGGGTGGCCCTTCTGGTGGCCATCTTCTGCGTGATATTGATCAGCTTCCTCGCGACCGAAGTGAGCTTCGATGCGACGGCCGAGTATTTGATCGCCTCGGAAGAGGCGAAGCGGGTTCAGGCCTATTACGCGGCGAAGTCGGGTGTGAAGCTGAGCCTTTTGCGAATAAACCTCTACCAAGAGGTGAAGTCCACCATGGGCGAGATGGCGAAACAGGCCGGTCAAGAAGGGCTCCTCGAAATGGTGTGGCAGATGCCGTTCTACTGGCCGCCGTCGGCGCTCCTTCCTGAAGAAGTCTCGCGCGTCGATCGCGAGCTGATCTCGGAGGTCGAGGGCGAGTCGCTAATGGAAGGCCGTTACCGCGCCGACATCACGAGCGAAGCCGCGAAACTCGACCTGAACGATCTGGTCTCCCCGTCGAAGTCACTCGCGGAGATCACGCGCAAGCAGCTCATTCGGCTTCTCGAGAACAAGCTCAACGCCGACGATGACTGGGCGCGGGAGTATCGGGGCCTTCGCGCCGAGGAGATCGTGAACAACATCATCGACTGGATGGACGCCGACTCCGACGGGCGCAACAGCGGCGACGAAAAACAGCCGTATGCCGAGCTGCAAGCCGGCGACGCGATCCCGCCGAACCAGCCGCTCAAAACGCTCGAGGAGCTTCACATGATCGAGGGCGTGACCGACGAGATCTACGCCTACTTGAGCCCGCTCGTGACGGTCTACGGAGTCAAAGGCGTTCAGGTGAACCGGGCGCCCGCCGACATTCTCCGTTCGATTGACCCGCAAATCACGGATGAAGCCGCCAAGGCCATCATCAAACGCCGCGATGACAAGCAGCTGGGCGGCCCCTTCAAAGACGAGAAGGATTTTCTCGCCTTCATCTCGGGGCCGGAAGTGGGCATCAACACCGCCAGCTTCAACCAGGATAAAGTGCCGCTCATTTTCGACAACGAGTTCAGCTTTCGCATCCGCAGCTCGGGTGAAGCTGGATCTTCGTCCAAGCCCACGACGCGTGAAATCATTGCGATCGTCTACGACTTTGATAAAGTTAAGGAAAGGCTCGGAAAAATCGTCGCTGAGGACAAAGCGAAAGACAATCCGAACCCTTCGCCGTCGCCGAGCCCCGGCCCCGGCGGACCTGGCCCGAGCCCAAGTCCTTCGCCCGCGCCCGCTGGAAGCAAGAATCCTCCTTCCATCGTGTACTGGGTCGAGTACTAGGGCCCAGCCGATCTCAAGGAAGGATCAGCGTGCGCAGCATCGGTATCGACATTGGCACCTTCAGCATCAAAGTCGCCGAAGTCGAAGCCACGACCCGTTCGATCGCGCTGCTCGACTGCTTCGAAGTGGCACTCGATCCTGATCCGTCCCGCGATCCGCATGTTCAAATCGTCGACGTCCTTCGTCAGCTCACTCAGCGCTACGCGCCTTCGAAATACAAATACGTGTTCGCGCTTCCCGAAAGCCAGGTGAGCATTCGCCAAAAGATATTTCCGTTTCGCGAGCGCCACAAGATTTTGCGGTCGCTGCCGTTCGAGCTCGAAGACGACGTTCCCTTCACGCAAGACAACGCCGTCTTCGACGCCAAGATCCTCCACTACCGCAAGAACGCGACTGAAGTTCTCGCGATGGCGACGCCGAAGCCCTACGTTCAAAAAATTCTCGATCTGGCCGGCGAAGGCTACGCCGACCCCGATCTCGTGTCGGTCGAAGCGGCGGGGCTCGCCAACCTCGTCGAGGACGTGCTCGAAGCGCCCACCGAAAACGACGATCATCAATCCGATGAGCAGCCGCAAGAGTCACAAGACGTGGTGTTCCACCCGCAACCGGCCAGCGTGCTTTTGCACATCGGGCATCAGCACACCGTCTTGTGCGTCTTTCACCTCGGAACCCTGGTTTCGGCTCGAACGATTTTCTGGGGCGGCGTTCAAGTCGTGCGCGCGATCGCCAAGCAGTACAATATGCCGTTTGCCGAAGCGCTCAAAGGCCTCGTCGAAAAGGGCTTCGTTCTCACTTCGAACGACGGCGTAACCAAAGAGCAAACGGTCTTCTCGAATACCATCACCTCGTCTCTCTACCCGCTCATCGACGAGGTGAAACGAGCACTGCTCGACATTCAAAGCGAGTTCAAGGTGAATTTCGAGCGCATCGATCTCACGGGCGGCGTCACCCAGCTGATCAACCTCCCCGCGTTTCTCACGCAGGGTTTCGAGCTTCCGTGCAATCTGATCAAACCGTTTCAAAATATCGACCGAAATAGCGCCGATATCAGCGACGCGCTCGTACATCGCGCGGGTCTCGCGATCGGCCTTGCGATCGAAGGCGTGCGCAGGCCGACCAACCCCGCCGTCAATTTTCGCAAGAACGAGCTCGCCAAAGAAAATCAGACGTACAAGCTGCTCTGGGAGAAGTGGCGCTACACCGTCCAGCTCGCGGCCGCGGCGTTCGTGCTATTTTTCGTTTACAGTTTCATACGCGACAGCTTCGCGCTCTCGCTCTCCGATAAAGCCTATGACGCCCTTCGCGACCGTGCCCAACAGGGCGGCCTCAAGCGCAATCAGGCGTCGCTCTCGGGTATTGAGCGCTATATTCGCGAAAAGCAGCGCGAGATCCGCGCGAAAAAGACCCTGGCCGAGCTCCAAGATGTGAACTCCGCGCTCGACATCATGAACCGCGTCTCATCTGTCATGCCGGCGAAAGAGCAGATCCAGCTCGACGTGCGCCGCTTCTACGTTTTGAACGAATATCTCACGCTCGAGGGCGAAGTCAGCCGGCGCGAAAGCGTCGAGCAAATTCAGCGCGCGATCACCTCACTCGCGGTCGACCGCCAAGTCAAAGAGCTCGCGCCGAGTTTCAAGCCTCAAGGCGGCCGTATCGCATTCGCTTATACGCTGAAAGTCTCGCGCAAAGGGAGCCGTCAATGAACTTCGACGCGCTCAAAGAGCAATTGCTCGACCGGCTCAACACCATCCTGAGCCAGATCCGCGAAAGCTCCACGTACATTCAGCTCCGCGAGAAGTATGAAGAGCTGAGCCCGAACGTGCAGAAGCTCTTGCAGGCCGCGGGCGTATTGCTCGTTCTGCTGATTCTGTTTTCGATTCCGCTCTCCAACATCAGCTCCTCGAGCGATTACATCGCGCAGTTCGAAGAATACAAGCAAACGCTGCGCTCGTTCTTGCAGGTCCAGCGCGAGATCTCGCAAGCGCCCGACATCGCGCCGCCCCCGCCGCCCGACCAGATTCGCGCGCGCGTTCAGCAAATCGTAACGGAGGCGGGCCTCGCTCCCGAGCAGGTTCGCGGCATCGCCGATGCCGACGTGAAGTCCGATCCTCCGACTACTCTGGTGCCGGCGGCCGTTAGCCAAAAAGGCGTCACGGCCACGCTCCTAAAACTCAATCTCAAGCAGGTCCTCGACATCGGATATGCCATTCAAGCGATCGGCGCCAACGTGTTTTTGACCTCAATGGACATGACGGCCAACCAAGAAGACAACCACTACTACGACGTCATCTACCGGGTGGTCGGGTTCACGGTCGACGAACCCGCGGCTCCGCCGGGCGGTGCCGCCCCTCCACCCGGCGGCAATAAACCCCCGCCCGCGGGAGGCGACGACGAATGAACGGCCTGATCACGGGCTTCTTCAATATATTTCGCTTCCACAAGCTCAAAATCGCGACGGGCGTGCTCGCGTTTTTGTTTTTTCTGGTCGTGTTGTTCCCGTTTGACGATCTGAGCGATCTCGTAACCGCGCAGGTCGCGGCGATGACGCAGAACCAGATCTTTCTGCAGTTTTCCGATCCGGGCCTGAGCCTGTTTCCATCGCCGGGCCTGCAGCTCAATGACGTCTACGTCGAAACGCCCTTTGCGCCGCCTCTGAAGGCAAGCCAGCTCTCGGTTTCGCCGTCGCTGGCAAGCCTGCTCGCAGGCAAGAGCGGCGTGGCTCTTTCGGCCGAGGACCTCCTGGGCGGCGATATTTCGGTGAGCGCCTATTCCTCGACGACGAAAGAGTCGAAGCTCCCCTCGCAAAAAATCACCTTCGACGCCTCTGATGTCGACCTGGCTCAGATCGCCCAAGTCGCGGGGATCCCCATCCAGTTCAAAGGCCGTATCGACATCGACTCCGACGCCGAGATCGAACTGACGTTCAAAGATCAGCCCGCGGTGAAGCTTGCGCTGAAGGGGAATAAGATCCAAGTGCCGCCCGACATGGTTCCAACCACCATGGGCCCGCTTCCGCTTCCCGACTTGTCATTCTCAGTCATCGAATTCGACGGCGAGCTCAAGGGCGGAAAGCTCACGATCGAAAACGGCAAGCTCGGCTCCGAAAAAGACGATTTGAACGGCACGATCAAAGGGCTCATCGACCTGACCATCACGAACTCCGGCGGGCGCCCGGCGGCGACCGTCGGCGGCTACGACGTGCAGCTGCGTTTGAACGCAAAAGAGTCGATCGAAAAAAAGCTCACCCTGCTCGACATCGTCTGCGGTTCCACCAAGAAGAAGGCCGGAGGCACGATCAGCTATCCATGCGGCCTCAGCGCCCCGAATACGATGGTTCCCCCAAAAGCCCGCACGCTCTAACCAGGACGCGCCGCCCAAACCGGCTGCAAAACCCGGCATTTCGACGCGCTCGCGGAGGGCCTGACGCCCATAATAATTTGCAAAACCGAGTCTAATCTGAGATGACTTTTGAACAAATTGTCAGGGGTCCGTGGTGGATCCTGAGTACGTAAAGGAGTGTTTTATGGCAGGCGTTAACAAAGTCATCATCGTTGGTCATTTGGGCGGCGACCCTGAGTTGAAATACACGGCCAGCGGTCAAGCTGTGGCCCGTTTCAACGTGGCGACCAGCGAAAATTGGACGGACAAGCAAGGCCAAAAGCAGGAGCGCACCGAATGGCACCGCATCGTCGTTTGGGGCAAACTCGGCGAAGTCTGCGGCAAGCACTTGGCGAAAGGCCGCCAAGTCTACGTCGAAGGCCGTTTGCAAACCCGTCAGTGGGAAGACCAACAAGGTCAGAAGCGTTATACGACCGAAGTCGTCGCGAACACGGTTCAGTTCCTGGGCCCCGCGCAGTCGGCGAATCGCAACCAAGACCACGGTCAATCTCAAGAGTTTGACCAGGAGCCCGCATTCGAAGCCGCCGGCGGCGGCGACGAAATCCCGTTCTAAGCACGTCTTAGATTCCGGAAGGGACGGAATTCCAACTCAAGTGAAATCAAGGCAACGGGCTCTAAAAGGGCCCGTTGTCTTTTTAGGCGCCGGCGATGTCAGAGCTGCAATCGAATTTGACTAATTCGTACCGTTTACCATCTCGCGAACGAGATCCTGCCCGATCATGGCCGCGTCGTTTTGTTGACTCGTCTCGGGCGCGCCGTCGAACACGACGCCGCAACTGATGCCTTCGCTCCGTCCTTCGAGTGCGCCGACGGTGATGACGTAGGTCTTCAAAGACCCTTCGGTGTCCTGACGGGCATAGCTGTAATAGTACAAGGGGGCCGCGTTGCTGTTCGGCCCGATGAGCGTAACGTCGGTGGGCCGGTTGCGGGCGCGCGTTCCGTTCGTCACGTCAATGCTGCATTGCCAGTTGCCAAGACCATAGCTCCCGGTGCCCGGAACGATGATTGAGCACTTGCGTGGCGCGGACGGCTCCTCCGGGAGGAATCCGGTCTTCGCCTTTTCCACACCTAGTATTTGCGCCGCGACCGCATCCGTAATGTACGGGATACAACCGCCTTCGCTCGGAAACCCGTTCGCGTTTAGGTCTTTCCTGTCTGGCGATTCATAAATCGCGCAGTTCTGAAAGGGCGTGAACACAAGCAAAAGCCCGGCAAAAAGCGCGACATAGCGAATGTACGGTTTCGATCCGGACAGATTCATGCATTGTCTCAATCGGAAACATTTCTGAAAAACTTGAGTGGATTTGGGACGAAATTTTTGCCAGTACTTTCAATACTTTAGAATATCAATCGAGGAAATTTCCGACAGATTGCGATGCGCCGCATCTACCGAGGAGGCGACTGCGCGCGGTCCTCAGGGGCCCCGAATGACGATGGAATCGGTCGAGGCGACCTGCACGCTCCAGCTCGGCCGCACACTCTTGAGTTTGTCGGCAACCTGGCTAGCACCGCCCGTGACTTCGCATTCGAAAACGACTTCCTGCGGGGCAAAGCTGCGCTCCCGAATCACTTTAATGTCGGAGACTCGCATGGCCTCGGCTTTGAATTTCTCAATCTCCTGAAAGCTCAGATTTCCGCGAAGGGCGAGTTTGAGATAGCTCGCGCCGAGAATGCCCTTTTGCCAGACATCCAGAATTTGCCCCGCGAACTCTTCGCCGACCTCGCTCAAATGCGTGGTCAACGCCTTCTGCAGCGCGCTCTCAGTCGGCGGCGCCTTGAGCTGAAACACGCGCGTGAGCTCGCTCACCTGGCGCCCATTCGACACCTGAACGGCTTGAATCTCCACCGTCATTCGGCTCGAAGAGCCTTCGGCGCGATCGAGAACGACTTTACCCTCGATCATGACTTCGCCCTTGAAGAACTCTCCCAACATGAGGAGATCCTCGGTTCTGAAGCCTTCACCGCGAAACGGCGACGGCACGAGCTCCCGCAGGCTCGAGCCGACGGGGTCCACGACGTAGAAGCCCTTTTTGCCAAGCTGGGTGCGCAGAATCGAGATCAATCGTGAATGCTGGTCTTGAAGAAAGCTCGGCGTCGCCCCGTCAATCCACCAGCGATAAGATTTCGCGTTGGCACGATCGACGATGGAGATGAACGGAATTGAAAGCGGCGAGCCCTCCGCGAGATGCAAAAGCCCCTCTTTCAACAGAAGCTGACGAAGATCTTTGACCGAGAACTTCATCGTAACCGTCGATGTGTAGTTGCCGTTGGCGTCTTGAGCGGGCTCGGTGGTCCGCACGAGCGGAATGAACCGATTCGAATTTCGCAGGATCTTCGAGCTCACAAGGCCCCGGTTCTTCTCGAACTTCGTCTCACCGATGAGCTCTTTGATGTACTTGACCGTCGTCTTCTCGACGACGTCCCTGATCATTTTGTCTTTGGCGGCGCCGAGCTCTTTTTCGGCTGTGACGCTGTCGACGGAGAGGTCAATGAGGTCCTGCGCGCCGGCCTCAAGGCCGCTCAATAGCAGCGCCGCGCATAGGGCTATCAGTAAGGTAAAGCGATATAGAGTTTCCACCTTTTAAGTCTGACGGCGATCAGGCGCGCGTGTCAATGCCCGACTGCCGGGCCTGGCTCCCGCGACCGCGAGCTCAGTGCCGGACTTCCACGAAATCGGTTTGACCGAAAAGGCCGTAAAGATCCTCGAAGAATTGATGGCTCGGGCGCACGCCCGCGGGCTCTTGAACCTCGAGCGACACGACGCGCTTTTGATCTTTGAGACTCAACTCGATACTCACGCTCGTATCGCCCGGAAACTTCGCGAGCAGCTGCTGTAGGTCTTCGAAGCGATCTTCCATTTCGTGATCCAGCTTCAGAACCATCTTCTTGAACTTCTTGAGGCTGTCCTCGAACGGAATGATCCGCTCGGCCATGATTTTCGCCTGTTCGTCTTCGAGCTCGAGGGTGCCCTCGATCACAACCGGCCCGTCGCCCTTGAGCAAGTGCCCGAACTTCGCGAACGCATCCGGAAACACCACGAGCTCCACCGAGCCCGTCAGATCTTCCAGTGCCGCAAACGCCATGCGCGTGCCCTTTTTCGTGATCAGCTCGCGATGCGAGCCGATAATGCCGAGCACGAACACTTTCTGTTTGTTGGTGAGCGTCTTGAGGTCTTCAATCGCGCCCGAAGTCCAGGGCGCGAGCAGATGATTGAGCCCCGAGAGCGGATGATCGCTCAGGTAAAAGCCGAGCACTTCTTTTTCGCACGCGAGCCGCTGCGCTTTCGGCCATTCGGGAACCTTCGGGATTTCGATTTTTGCGTGCTCCTCACCACCGAGCGCGAAGAGCGAGGCCTGGCCGATCTCGGCGTCGCGCCGCTTGCTTTCGGCTTGGTCCAAAAACTGGGCGTACCCGGCCATCAATTGGGCACGGGTGTAGCCGAAACCGTCGAACGCGCCCGCTTTGATGAGGCATTCGATGACTTTCTTGTTCACCCGTCGCATATCGACCTTCGTGAAGAAGTCTTCGAGGGTCTCGAACTTGTGCCCGGGTTGATTCTTGCGAGCCTCGAGGATGGCCTCCACCGCCGACTCTCCGACGCCCTTGACGGCGCCAAGGCCGAAGTAAATCGTGTCACCCGAAACCGAAAAGATATGGTCCGAATAATTGACATGCGGCGCGCGCACTTCGATTCGGTGTTTGCGCGCGTCTTTGATGTATTGGACGATCTTGTCGGTGTCGCCCATTTCGGTCGAAAGCATAGCGGCGAAAAACTCGACCGGATAATAGGCTTTCAGCCACGCCGTATGAGCCGCGACCACGCAGTAGGCGGCGGCGTGCGATTTGTTGAAGCCGTACTCGGCGAATTTCGCCATGAGGTCGAAGAGCTCTTCGGATTTCTTTTCGTTGAAGCCGTTCTTCTTGGCGCCTTCCATGAAACGATTGCGCTGGGCTGCCATCTCGGAGGCGATCTTTTTACCCATAGCGCGGCGAAGAAGATCGGCTTCGCCGAGGCTGTAAGAGGCGATGCGCGCGGCAATCAGCTGCACCTGCTCCTGGTAAACGATAATGCCGTAGGTTTCTTTGAGAATGGGCTCGAGCTCGGGGAACAAGTACGTGATCTTCGTGCGCCCGTGCTTGCGCGCGATATATTCGTCGAGCATCTGCATCGGGCCCGGGCGATAGAGCGCGTTGATAGCTGTAATGTCCTCGAAACACGTCGGCTGAAACCGGCGGATCAAGTCGCTGATGCCCTCGCCTTCAAACTGGAATATGCCCGCCGTGTCCCCGCGACTCATGATTTGGTAAATCGCCTGGTCGCTCAACGGAATCTGCGCCGTGGTATAGTGCTTGCCCCGATTGACTTCGATCATCTTCAGCGCGCGGTCGATCAAGGTGAGCGTTTTGAGACCGAGAAAGTCGAATTTGATGAGGCCGATTTTCTCGGCGAGCTTCATGTCGAACTGAATGACGTTTTCGTTGTCGACGCCCTTGTATAGCGGCGCATGCTCGACGAGCGGCTTGTCAGAAATGATGACGCCGGCGGCATGAATGCCCGCATGGCGCCCGAGGCCTTCGATTTTTTGCGCGAGATCGAGGAGCGTCGCGATTTTCGGATCGGAGTCCATCAGCTCAGGCAAGCGCGGCTCCTGCGCGATGGCGTCTTTCAGCGTGATGCCCAGCTTTTCAGGAATGAGCTTCGCGATCACGTCGACCTCGGGAAACGTCATGCCGAGCACACGGCCGACGTCGCGGACCGCCGCCTTCGCTTTAAGGCGGCCGAAGGTGATAATTTGCGACACGCACTGCTCGCCGTATTTTTCAGTGACGTAACGAATGACTTCACCGCGACGATCTTGGCAGAAGTCGACGTCGAAGTCGGGCATGCTGACGCGCTCAGGGTTCAAGAAACGCTCGAAGATCAGCGAGTAGCGCATGGGATCGAGGTCGGTGATGCCAAGCGAATACGCAACGAGACTGCCGGCACCGGAGCCCCGGCCCGGACCAACCGGAATGCCGTGGCGCTTGGCCCAGCCGATGAAGTCTTGAACGATGAGGAAGTAGCCGTTGAACCCCATCTTGTCGATGACCGAGAGCTCGTAGGTGAGTCGTTGTTCGTATACGGGCTTCTTGTCGTCAGGCACGGCTTCACCGCGTGAAGCGGCTTCTTCAAAGCGGCCCTGCAAACCCTTTTGCGCGAGCTGCTTAATCTCATCGGCCAGCGTCTTCCCCTTCTCGACCGGATACGTCGGAAGGTGGTAGATGACGTTGCCTTTTTCGTCTTTGAATTTAAACTGAACTTTGCACCGCTCGGCGATTTCGACGGTGCGGTCGCACGCTTCGGGCAGATCTTTGAAGAGCCGGCGCATCTGCTCGGCGCTCTTCAAGTATAGCTGATCGGTTCCCGCTTTTTGGCGATGCTCGTCTTGGAGCGTTCGGTTGGTGCCGATGCAGACCATGACCTCTTGAGCCATGGCATCTTCGGACTCGAGATAGTGAACGTCGTTCGTGGCAACGAGCGGCACGCCGGTGATCTTCGAGGCCTCGACCAGAAAGCGCCCGTAGTCGTCCCACTCGGGGCGGCCGGTACGATTGATCTCGAGGTAGAACCGCTCCGGAAACAAGGCCGCCAGCTTTCGAATCGTCTCGAGCGCGCGCTCGGGTCCGCCTTTGAAGAAATTGACCGCCACTTCGCCGTCCAGGTTACCCGAGAGCGCGATGAGATTCGAGCCGTAGGTCTCGAGCACTTCGTAATCGATTCGCGGCTTGTAGTAGAAGCCCTCCTGAAATCCGATCGTGCTCAGCTTGCAGAGATTCTGATACCCGTCTCTATTTTGCGCAAGAAGCACGATCTTGGTGGGCCGTCCGCCGTCTTTATCTTCGCCCTTGATGAGCCGGCCCTTGGGTGCGAGAAACGCGTCCGTACCGAGAATCGGGGTGATCTCTTTCTTTTTGCACTCGAAGTAGAAGTCGATCACACCGAACATGTTCCCGTTATCGGTGAGCGCGAGCGCCGGCATCTGATCGCCCGCGGCCTTGGCCACGAGCTTATCGATACGCCCGGTGGACTCGAGCAGCGAGAACTCTGAATGAACGTGCAGGTGGACGAAGGACATTTACTCTCGATTCCGCTTAAAAAAATTGGGTTGCGACTTCAAGTTACTCATTTCTCCTTCAGTCTTGCGGGTGACTTGAGCCTCCGCTCCTCGGCCCTTCGGGCCTGCGGGGCGCTCAAGCGGGTGACTTGAGCCTCCGCTCCTC
>DASUEL010000054.1:0-3767 GCA_036275095.1 Bdellovibrionales bacterium | reverse complement strand
CGACTTGCCGTAAAGAATGCCCACACCCGTGGGGCCGAACATCTTGTGTGATGAAAACGCGAGAAAATCGCAGTCGAGATCCTGTACGTCCACCGGCCGGGTCGCAACGGCCTGGGCCGCGTCGACCAGGACCGGAACGCCGTGTTCGTGCGCGATCTTGATCATCTCTTTCACCGGGTTCACGGTTCCAAGCGAGTTCGAAACGTAAACCACCGATACGAGCTTCGTCTTTGGGCTCAACAACGTTATGTACTCTTCGAGAATCAGCTCGCCCTTGTCGTTCATCGGAACCACGCGCAGAACGCAGCCCTTCTCTTCACAGAGCATTTGCCATGGAACTATGTTCGAATGATGCTCCATTTCGGTGATGATGATTTCGTCTCCGGCTCTCAGGAACTTTCGGCCGAACGAAGCCGCGACGAGATTGATGGACTCGGTCGTCCCGCGCGTGAAGATGACTTCTTTTTCGTCAGGCGCATTGATGAAATTTTGAACTTTGCGGCGAACATTCTCGTAGGCCTCGGTCGCCTGTTCGCTCAGGAAATAGACACCGCGGTGAATATTTGATGTCTCCATTAAATAATGCTGAGCGAGTTTATCGACGACCGACTTCGGCTTGAGTGTCGTGGCCGCGTTGTCGAGATAGACAAGGGGCCGGCCGCGCACCTCGCGCGGTAGGATCGGAAAGTCTTTTCGAATTTCTTGCACGTTCAAAGCATTCACGTCGCGACCACTTTCATTTGGGCAAAGACCTCCGCCAAAATATTTTGAATCTCGTGGCGGGCCCGCCCATCCTGAAGCTTCGATATGAGATCTTCTGCGAAACCCACGCACAAAAGATGCGCGGCTTGCTTGGAGCTCAAGCCCCGGCTTTCGAGATAGAACATCTCTTCAGGATTGGGGCGGCCGATGCTCGCGCCGTGGCTGCACTTGACGTCGTCGGCATCGATCTGCAACTGAGGGCGCGTGTCGATCTCGGCCTTGGGGCCCAAAAGTAAGTTGCGATTGAGCTGGCTCGAGTCAGTCTTTTGAGCGTCCCGCCGAACGATGATTTTTCCGTTGAAGACCGCGCGAGAGTTTTCCGCGAGAATACCCTTGTAATATTGGGAGCTACGAGCATGCGGAACGGCATGATCAACGACCGTATGGTTGTCGAGCAGACGCCCCTCGCGAACGAGGTACAGCCCGTTCATCGTCACAGAGGCGTTCGCGCCGTTCAACGTCACATGCAGCTCGTTGCGCCCAAGCTTTGCTCCGGCGGCGAACGAGAACGACTCATATGCCGAGTCTTTCGCCTGAAGGACCTGGCAATGCCCGGTATGCACGCCGTCGGCGCCCTCATTCTGTATTTTATAGTGGTGCAAAGAGGCGCGCTCTTCGAGCGCCACGATCGTACGGGAATTCGTCCAGTAGAGGCCTTTTTCGACGTGGCCGTAAGCCTCGACCAGCGTGGCGCGTGAGCCATGACTCGCGACGACCACGAGAGTCGGCGCGCTGATCGTCGGGGCCGGACCGTCGGGCGAGCTGATGTGAACGATATGAATCGGAACCGCGACCGAGGTTTCGGCGGGCACGACGATAAAGCCGCCGTCACCACTCAACGCTTGTTGAAGCGCGGCCACACCGTCGCCGGGGCCGGGGCTCAACAGCGCGCGAACTCGCTGCTCTTCGTTCGCCGTGAGCTGCGAGAAGGTTTTGAACGAGACCTGAGAGCCTAGCTCGCTCGGCTCGGCCATGTAATGACCGTTCACGAAAACCAAGCGGGGTGCCGGAACCGAAAGCAGTTGATGTTTGAGGCCTTCGAACCGGCCCGGTTTCGCCACGACAAACGCTTTGTCGTTCATCGTGGTGATATCGGTGTACTTCCAATCTTCGCTCTTGCGGGTAGGAAGACCGAGCTCGCGGAGACGATCGAAACTGGCTTGCTGGAGCGGCTTCAGCCACGCCACACCCGAGGGTCTCGGCGAGGCGGTCAAGCTTTGGATCAGGACCGAGTCGGAGCTCATTGCGGGCCTTTCACGAGCCAGTCATAGCCGCGTTCTTCGAGCTTCAGCGCGAGCTCTTTGCCGCCGGTCTCGATGATACGCCCGTTGTGAAGCACGTGAACGTAGTCGGGAACGATGTAATCGAGGAGCCGCTGATAGTGCGTGATGAGCACGATTGCGTTGTCTTTGCTGCGAAGCTTGTTCACGCCGTCGGCCACGATACGAAGCGAGTCGATATCGAGACCCGAATCGGTTTCATCGAGAAGAGCGAGGCGCGGCGAAAGCACAGCCATCTGCAGGATTTCGTTACGCTTCTTCTCGCCGCCCGAAAAGCCTTCGTTCACCGGGCGATTGATGAAGCGCGCGTCCATCTCGACGACTTTCATGCGTTCGCGCAGAAAATCGTCGAACTCCATCGGGTCCATCTCTTCGACGCCCTGATGCTTGCAGATTTCATTGAAAGCCGTGCGCAAGAATACCGCATTGGTTACCCCGGGCACCTCGACCGGATACTGAAACGCGAGGAACACGCCCTCGCGCGAGCGCTCGTACGGCTCCAGCTCGAGCAGATTCTTTTTTTTGCGATTCACTTCGTAAAGGACTTCGCCGCCCGTAACTTCGTAGGCCGGATGCCCGGCGATGATTTTCGCCAAGGTGCTTTTGCCTGAACCATTCGGGCCCATAATGGCATGAACTTCGCCGGCTTTGACCGTGAGGTTCAGGCCTTTCAGAATTTCTTTACCTTCGACATTGGCTTTCAGGTCGCGTACTTCTAACACAACTCCTCCACTAACCTACGCTGGATTCGAGCTTCATTTCGAGCAGCTTCACGGCTTCAACCGAAAACTCGAGCGGCAATTCTTTGAATACGTCTTTGCAAAACCCGTTGATCAAGAGCGAGATCGCGCCCTCGGTGTCGATACCGCGGGACTGCAAATAGAACAGCTGATCTTCGCTGATTTTCGAAGTCGAGGCCTCGTGCTCGACGACGGCCGTGTCGTTTTTCACTTCGATATACGGATACGTGTTGGCGGCGCACTTGTCTTTTACGAGCATCGAATCGCACTGCGAGTAATTCCGCGCGCCGGCGGCCGACGGCAAGATCTTCACGAGACCGCGGTACGTATTGCTCGACTCGTCGGCCGAGATGCCTTTCGAGATGATCGTGCTCTTCGTGTTCTTTCCGATGTGGATCATCTTCGTGCCGGTATCGGCCTGCATCTTGTTGTTCGTCAGCGCGACCGAATAAAACGCTCCGACCGAGTTATCGCCCTGAAGAATCACGCTCGGATATTTCCAAGTGATCGCGGCGCCGGCTTCAACTTGGGTCCACGAAATTTTCGAGCTGCGCCCCGCGCACTTTCCGCGTTTGGTGACGAAATTATAAATTCCGCCGCGGCCTTCGCGGTCGCCGGTGTACCAGTTCTGAACGGTCGAGTATTTGATCTCGGCGTTTTCGAACGCGACGAGCTCGACGACCGCCGCGTGCAACTGATTGTCGGGGCGGCTGGGGGCCGTGCAGCCCTCGAGGTAATTCACGAACGAGCCTTCTTCAGCCACGATCAGAGTTCGCTCGAACTGACCCGTCTCGGCGGCGTTGATGCGGAAGTAAGTCGAAAGATCGAGCGGGCAGCGCACGCCTTTCGGGATGTAACAAAAGGAGCCGTCGCTGAAAACGGCGGCGTTCAGGGCCGCAAAAAAGTTGTCGGTATACGGCACGACCGTTCCGAGATGTTTTTCGATCAGCTCCGGGCATTTGTGAAGGGCTTCTTTGAACGAGCA
>DASUEL010000053.1:0-2301 GCA_036275095.1 Bdellovibrionales bacterium | reverse complement strand
AGTTGGCGACCGTCCTCGACGATAATCCGATCGAGCTGATCATCCTGGACATTGGTCTGCCGTGGATCAACGGCTTCGAGCTCGCGCAGATGATGAAAGAGCACGACGACCTCCGTAAGATCCCGCTCATCTTTATCTCGGCTCGAAGAAGCGATACGGATGTACGGCGCGGCTTTGAAGTGGGCGCCGACGACTACATCAAGAAGCCCTTCGACATCGAGCAGATCCGCAAGACCGTCACCACCTTGATGCGCCTGGCGAAGTAAGCCGCCGGCCTCGCATTCTGTAGGACAAGCCGGGTTGTCTGGTGCCAGCAAGCATTTCGCTTGCTTTCGGCAAACGCCTGGGTGAAACCAAGCCGGTTGGAAGAGCTCGACTACCGCTATCTCATTCGAAACGAACTGCTCCAGAGGATCAAGGCGAACCCTTCGTATTCGTCTCGCGCGATGGCGCGGGATCTCGGGCTTTCGAGCGCTTTTTTCAGCCAAGTCATGACGGGCAAGAAGAATCTGAGCGAAGCCAAAGGAATCGCGGTCGCGGATCGCCTTCGCTTCAACCCGCAGACGTCGCGATTATTTTTGAACCTGATTCGTTATGTCGGCTCGAAAGATCCGCGCCACAAAGAGAGAATCCTCGCCGATCTGAGCTCGGCCTCGCCCGAGAGGGCAGAATATTTCGATCTCAAGATCGACATGTTTCGAATCGTTTCGGACTGGTATCACTTCGCCATCGTCGAGCTGACGGCTGTTCAAAGTTTTAAGAACGACGCTCGCTGGATCGCCGAGCGGCTGGGCATTACGAAACTTGAGGCCGAGGCCGCGATCGACCGTCTGCTGCGCGTGGGCCTGCTGAAAGAGACGAAGGGCAGACTCGAGAAGACGAAAGCGTTCTACAAAGCGGGCGACGTGCCGTCGGAGGCCGTGCGTTCATTCCACCGCCAGGCGCTCGCGCGCGCGGTAGACGCGCTCGAAAACCGGCCCTTCGAAGAGCGAGATTTCTCGTGCGCCACGATGGCGGTGTCGGCATCGAAGCTCCCGAAAGCGAAAGAAATGATCCGCAACTTTCAAAAAGAAATGCTGAGCTTTTTCGAGCAAGGCACGAAGCAAGCCGTTTATCACTTATCGATACAGTTTCATCGCGCTGACCGGGAGGAAAAATGAAAAGACTGATCATGATAATTCTTATGGCAATCGTCTTCGAGCCTCAGCTTGCGAGCGCGGGCGGCGGCCTGGTCGGCAACGGCGGCGATGTCATCGAGTGCAAGCCGGCACCAGGGAGCCCCTTCGACGGCCTTTATTCGCTCGATTATCTGCTGACATACCAGGCGTCGAATGTGAATGCCGACGTCGTCGTGATTCCGAATCTGACTGCTTCAGTAACCCGGCTTCGGCGGCTCCTCGCCGCGAAGCTGCCGACGCTTCTCGAGAGTTTCGATTCGTTTACGCGCCATTACTTGAATACGAAAGACAAAAGCGCGCCTAGATTCTGGGAGGAGGCGCCGTTCGGTCTCGTTGATCTCAAAGACGAGAACATGGTCGCGCTCGTTCCTCCGAATTGCCGTGACGGCTCCAAGGTGCGGATTTCACAAGCGATGATTCGGCAATTTCCGTCGTTTTCGGGCACGCCGCAGAATACGATCGTTTACAAGTTCGTTCCTCAAGTCATCTCGCTTTTGGATTCGAAATACCCGCTGCAGCTTTCGTTTTTGTACGTTCACGAGTGGCTCTGGGACGTCAGTCAGAACGTCGACCGCAATCGCAGGCTGAACCGCTATTTTCATTCGGCTGCCTTCGAGGCGCACAGTGCGCAGGAGGCGCGTGCGGCGGTCATAGGCATGGGCCTCACGTTGCCCGATGAGATGCCGCCGGTTTACCTCGAGGCGAGCTGTTTACCCGCCCCGGCGACTGTTCCCGCCCTTCTCACCCGTAAGCCGACGGGCGCCCGGTTCGTCAATATCGGGACCGCGTCCGTGCACCAGCGCAGCAGAATCTGTTTTGAAGACCAGGGCTGCGAGGGCTCCTGGACAGATCAGCGGGAATCGATCGCGATGATGTTCGGCCAACACCCGATCAATGTGATTTTGTTCGATGCCCCTTGGAGAGTCGAGCTTTGGTCGCGGCATCCGCGTGGAGACAAAATGCAAATCGCGCGCTGCGAGCTCGAGGCCGCGACCGGTCGCCTCGCGTGCACGCCGGTCGTTTTGCCGACGGCCGAGCCGTATGCCTATATGATTCTAACGCCCGAGGAAGGTTACAAGCTGAAGCCTCGCGGCGGTTTGACGAGTGATTGCCTGCGTCTCAC
>DASUEL010000052.1:0-6418 GCA_036275095.1 Bdellovibrionales bacterium | reverse complement strand
ATGTGCTTTCACCCGTTTGCAGCTGTTCGATCTGTTGCTCGACGTTTTTGCGCTCAAGACAGAGCCTAGGTTCGTTCACATATTTACGTCGCGTTGCCGGCGTCAGTGCCTGGCAAAGTCGCACGTACTTTTGATTCCACTCCAGCGGCTCCGCTTTTTGCTTCATCTTGATCTGTCCCATCCAGTAGTACGACTCCGGAAACGCAGGATCCTGCTCGATCAGCTTTTTCAAGTCTTCTTCTGCCATGCCGAGCTTATCTTCAAATACCAAGTTCTGAATTTTGACGGCCTCGAAATAAAAGCGAAGCGGCGATTTTTTCGTGTCGGCCTTATCAAGCACGAGCTTCGAGTCTTTTGTTTTGAACAAACACGAAAGAGCCTGCGCTCTCAGCAGCAGCAGTTCTTCAGAATATGGGTTTAGCTCCAAACCCTGCGCGGCGGTCTCGGAAACGCGATCACACGCACCCAAAGCGAGCTGCGCGCGCGCCATCGCCCGCAGCACGCTGATATTGCCGGGCTCGAGCTTCAAAGACTCAGAGTAGCGCTCGAGCGCGAGCGCCGGCTGGTCGAAGCGCAGCGATTCGCCGAGCTCGAAGAGGTGCTGAGCTTTTTCAGTGTAGAAAACTTCCGAAAGCTCCCCCAAGCTCGTCAGCAGCTCTTTGCGCGCGGCCAAGCTCTTTTCTTTTTGCAGAGCGCGGGTGAGTATTTGAGTCGCCTGTAAGCGATCTTTCTGAAGGCTTAAATTTTGAGCCGCCGTAATCAAGTCTTTGTATGTTTCACGCGCGGGAGCCGCGGGCGCGGCCGGGCAAGGTCGCGCCGACACGAGCGACACCGTGACTAACAGGCTGGCCACTTTCGAGGGCTTAAGCATACGGTTTTATAACATAGCCCGGCCCAGCGTGGCCAGTTCACAGGCTATCCGAGTTTATTGATCAGGACTTGGCGCGGCTTGCTGCCGTTCGCGGGGCCGACGACCCCCTCCTTCTCGAATATTTCGATCATACGGGCGGCCCGCGGGTACCCCAATCGGAACTTGCGCTGAAGTAGTGACGCACTGACCTCGGTGAGTTCCGAAACGTAGGCCAGAATCTCGTCGTAACGCTCCTCGGTTTCAGGGCTGAGACCTTCTTCTTCGCCGCCCTCAACGCCCTCGCCGCCCATCTGATCCAAAGCTTTGACGGCATTCATGTCGTATTGGGGCTCGGCCTGCGCCGACCAGAATTGCGCGACCTGGTTGATCTCGTCCTCAGAGAGCCACGCTCCGTGGTGGCGCTCAGGCTTGGCGACGCCCGGGGCGAGGAACAGCATGTCGCCGGTTGCAAGCAATCGCTCGGCGCCCGACTCATCCAAAATGATTCGCGAATCCATCTTGCTGGCGACCTTGAAGCTAATGCGGCCTGGAATGTTCGTCTTAATCAAGCCCGTCACGACATCGCGGCGCGGGCTCTGCATCGCGAGCACGAGATGAATGCCGCAAGCGCGGGCCATCTGCGCCAGGCGCACGACGCAGTTCTCGACATTGAATTTGTCGACGGCCATCAGGTCGCCGAACTCTTCCACCACCACGACGATATAAGGCTGCGGGCTGAAGTAATAGGTGCGCGACTTCGAGGTGAGCTCGAGCTCTTCGTTCTCTTTCGTGCACTCTTCGACTTGCGTCTTCGACAGGCCGCTTGCAACCTGGTTGAACTCTTCGAGACCGCGGGCTCCGAATCGAGACATCGAGCGATAGCGTTTTTCCATTTCCCCGATCGCCCATTTCAGCGAATTGACGGCTTTCTTCGGGTCCTGAATCGGAGGCATCAGCAAGTGCGGAAGATTCTGAAAGGCGGCGAGATCGACTTGCTTTGGATCGATTAAGATCAGGCGCAGCGTTTTCGGCGAATGCCGGAAGAGAAGCCCGGTAAGGAGCGAAACGACGAATACGGACTTACCCGAACCCGTCGTGCCCGCGACCATCAAGTGCGGCATTTTGCGAAGATCGACGACCTTCGCGTCACCGTTCGCCTGCTTCCCGAGGACGACCGGAAGCTTGATTTTATCATCCCAAAACAGCGAATCGGTGAGATTGTCTTTCAAATAGACCTTTTCCCGAATCGGATTCGACGTCTCAATGCCGACGACGTCACGGCCCGGAACGGGCGCGATAATACGAATCGACTCACTGCTCAGCGCGAGGGCCAAATCGTCGGCGAGATCGGTGATCTTCGAAATCTTCACGTCCGCGTTTGGCTTGAACTCGAACATGGTCACCGCGGGCCCGGGCTTTACGGCTGTGACCTTGCCGTTAACGTCGAATTGCGAGAGCTTGTCTTCGAGCATGAAGGTCGTGTCGCGGATGGCGCGTTCGTCGATTTTCACCCGCGTCGCCGGCGGATCCTGCAAGAGCGAGAGCTTGGGCAGCTCCCAGTTTTCGATACGGCGCTGAACCTTGGGCGCAATTTTTTTAGGCTTAGGCTCCGCTTCTTTCTTTTGTATCAGCGCGAATTTGAACTTTTGCTGCGCACCCTCTTCGATCATGTCGGGTTCGTCGCCTCGATCGGCCTCGCCGTCCACTTCGTCACTGAATTCGACCGGCTCCGGTGCCTTCACCAGCGATAGCTTCGCCGACACCTCGGCCTGCGGCTTGACGGCGCGCTCGATGGGCGCCGGCTTCGGCTGACGTTTCGTCAGCTCCGACCAAAACGTCTTCAGCCAGCCGCGAACGGCGGCGCCGATTTTGTTCAGACCTTCGCGAGGCACGAGCTCGTCCAGCGGGCGCTCCGTGAAGAAGACGACCAGAATCAAAAGCAGGCTCCAGAAGATGATTCCGGCGCCCATTTTATTGAATGCCAGGGCCATTTGCTTGGAAACGGCCAAGCCGACGAATCCGCCGACGTAAATTTGCTTGGAGAAAATCTTCTTCTCAGGGAGGTACAGCGCGATCAAGCTGCTCAGGACGACCAGCAGGATCGTACCGAGCACGACCCTTTGCGTACGGGACCGAATCGGCTTGCCGCCGAAGGTGCGATAGGCGGCGAAAAACGCGGCCACCGAGAAAAACCACGCGGTTAAACCGAAAGCCTGAAACAGCAAATCGGCCAAAAAGCTTCCGATATAACCGCAGAAATTCCGCGCGGCCGTACCGGTGCCCGTCGAGTTGAAGGATGGGTCTGTAGGATCATAGCTTGCGAGCGAGAGCCCGACAAAAACGGCAAGAGCGAACCAGCCGATGATCACAATGTCCCGGCGAAAGCGTTGTATGAGCGCGGCCATATGAGTTAAGTGTACGCAACCCCTATTGACTTTGAAAGACGAGGTTCGTAAGGTCGCCGAAACCAGGCCTTTCCGCCGTATCCGAAATTTCGAGAATGTCCGCACCCGAATCGAACGAACCAAAAATCAAGATCAACGAGATCTTCTATAGCATTCAAGGCGAGTCATCCTATGTGGGGTGGCCAACCGTCTTCATACGAACGTCGGGATGCAACCTGCGCTGCACGTATTGTGACACGACCTACGCCTATTACGAGGGTGGAAAACAAACGCTCTCCGAAATCATCGCGCAAACGAAGAAGCACCCGGCAAGGCATGTCTGCGTGACCGGAGGGGAGCCGCTGGCTCAGCCGGCCGTGCTCGAGCTCATGAAGCGGCTGTGTGATATTGGTTACTTGGTTTCACTCGAGACCAGCGGCTCGTACTCCTGCGAACACGTCGATCCCCGCGTAAAAAAAATTATTGATGTCAAGACTCCCGACAGCGGCGCAGCCGACACCTTTCTCGCCGAGAACTTGAATTTTGCAACCAGCCATGACGAATTTAAATTTGTCATTTGCTCGGAGCGTGATTTCGATTGGGCTGAGGACTTCGTCACGCGCCACAAAATGAATGAAAGATTCTTGATCTTGTACAGTCCGTCATTCGGGAAAATTGAAGAAAAATGGCTTGCAAATAAAATTCTTTCGAAAAGTTCAAAAGCACGGTTGCAATTGCAATTACATAAGTATATCTGGTCTCCAGATACACGCGGAGTTTGAGAGCGAATCTCTCATCAAACAATCAAGAACGATTGAGTTCAAAATCGCCAGACACCGGCCACGCCGGATCCAGTCGTCGCACTGGCTGTTTGATGAGGGGCGTGCTTTTGCAGTTGTGAGCTGAGGGGAACGAATGGCGCCTAATGTGAACCAGTCCAAGCATCTGTTTGTCGCAAATCTTCAAAGTGTAAGTCTCGAAAAGCTGGTTCGCAGCAAACTAGAAGTTCTCTTCCAGCAGCAAAAGAAGGCTCAGGTCGATCTAAAGGGCCTATATGACGTGGTCATCGAGCAGGTCGAAAAGCCGCTCATTGAACTCGCTTTAAAAGCCTACGAAGGCAACCAAGTCCGCACCGCAGAGATGTTGGGCATCAATCGCAACACGCTTAAAAAGAAGATGCACACCTACAAAATCTCGGCGCAATCCTCAAAATCGTAAGCCCCGCAGACGCCATCCCGAAGCCATCAAATTGGCGGGATTTAGCCCTCCAACGCGCCGGATTTTTCGAGAACCTAAGGGAATAAATCAGGATTCGATGACGGCGTGCTCTTTCGCTTTCAGGAGCGCTTCACCAATATGAAGAGCCAAGACATCGCGAAGCTGGTCGAGCGTAAGGTGAGCCGGATCAATCCCCGCATCCACCAACATTTGAATTAATTCTTTTGAAACCCACTCAGCTGGCAACCCCGTCGCCGCCACAACCTCATTGAGCAATTCATTGCCCATTCTTCCCCTCCTAGGACGAAGGGTTCGGCCAAGCCGAACCCGACGAGTCTACATTCCGAAGGGTTCGGCCAAGCCGAACCCGGCGAATCTTCAATCGAAGTGCGTGGCTTTTTCGAGCCCAACCACTTCGTGGTGTCGATTAGACAACCCGATTAGAGCAATTGGCTCGTGGAGTTTCCAAAGTTTTTGCTGGGACCTTGAGAATTTCGACCAAAGGCCAGGACCGCCACAGAGCAGGCGCCCCAGATCCATTTAATTAGGCGTTACCGCCGAAGTTCGCGAAGTTTTTGAGGCGAGAGGCGCCGGGAGCGGGGCTTCCGCTGGGGCCCGGATTAACGGGCGGCGCCTCACCGTATTCGAGATTTTCAAAACGACCCACTTCCGCCCGCCACTTCAAACGGACGTCGCCGACAGGTCCGTTACGCTGTTTTCGAATCAAGACGTCTGCAAGGCCCTTGTTCTCCGATTTGTCTTTTTCGTAATAGTCCTCGCGGTAGAGCATCATGATCAAGTCAGCGTCTTGCTCGATAGATCCTGATTCACGTAGATCTGACAAGAGAGGCTGGCGGTCACCACGGCCTTCCACGCCCCGGTTCAGCTGCGCCAGCGCGATCACCGGAATTTCCAGCTCTTTTGCGATTGCCTTAAGCATCCGCGAAATTTCTGAAACCTGTCGCTCTCGGTTATCGACCTTCATCTTCAAATCCATGATCTGAAGGTAGTCGATGAAGATGATATCCAGGCCTTTGGACGCTTTTAAACGCCTCGCCTTGGCGCGAATTTCAAACGGGCTGATGCCCGAGGTGTCATCGACGTAAAGCGAAGCCTCGCTCAACCGCGAAGCCGCGTTAATGAGCTTCGGCCATTCGCTATCATGGAAGTTACCCAAGCGAACTGCCGAAATCGGGATGCCGGCTTCGGCGGCCAAGAGACGCATCATGACCTGTTCTTTACCCATCTCCACCGAGAAGTAGGCGACGGTCTTCTTTTCACGAAGGGCGATATGCTGAGCCAAGTTCAAGCTGAACGCGGTCTTACCCATCGACGGACGGGCCGCGATAATGATCAGATCGCCCGGCTGAAAGCCCGCGGTCATCTTGTCGATTTCGGTAAAGCCGGAGGGAACGCCTGTTAGGCTGGCTTTCTTGCCGTAAAGGCTTTCGATTTTTTCGTAGCTGGCACGAACGATTTCGTAAGCTGGAATCAGGCCCGAGGCTTTCTTGCGGTCGGCGATCGCGAAAATCTCGCTCTCAACCTGATCGAGAAAGCTGTTGATGTCTTCGTATTCGCCCTCATAGGCGCGTTCAGTGATCCCGCCGGTCGTCTGAATCAATCGGCGCAAAAGAGACTTCTGCGCCACGATTTCAGCATAAGTGGAGATGTTCGCGGCAGACGGCGTCTGGTTGATGATCTCACCCAGGTACGCCGGGCCGCCGACGATATCGAGCTCCTGTTTTTCTTGCAGGTAGTTCGACACCGTAAGGATATCGACGGGCTGATTGCGTTTGTTCAGCTCGGCAATGGCCGCGAAGATTTTCTGATGGGCCTCTTTGTAGAAGTCCTTCTCAGCGACACTGTCTACCACCGCATCCCAGGCATCCGCATCGAGCATCAGTCCACCAAGGACCGACTGTTCGGCTTCTAGGTTCTGGGGTGGCAGCTTTGTCTTCACGGGCTA
>DASUEL010000051.1:0-2453 GCA_036275095.1 Bdellovibrionales bacterium | reverse complement strand
CTCGGAGTACTTCTTGTTGCTGCCTTTGGCTTTCGATACCGGATACTTTGCCGAGTTTTTTGCCATTTTCTTGTGAAACTCCGCTGTCAGATCGAAGCCGAACTTCTGAGCGAAGCGAACGACGAAGTAAAGTACGTCGGCAAGCTCTTCGCCGACTTGTTCGCGCTTGGTTTTCTCTACGATTTGCATGACTTCTTCGTCGGACTTGAACCGGAACAGCTCGAGGAGCTCAGACCCCTCCGTGCTGACGCCGATCGCGAGCTCTTTCGGGCTGTGGAATTGGTCCCAGTCTCGTTCTTCGCAGAACTTTCGGACGATTTCTTTGAGCTCATTGAGCGGCGTTTCAGAGTCGGTGTGTTTGGGCATGCTTCGGTTTAGTGTTCCCCTGGCCACAACGCAAGGTTTGGGGCTCTGCAAGGCGCTGAAACGGGATTCATTGCGATTCTGTGGCCTTTTCTGAACAAGATTTGCTTTGCAAGGCCCTACAAGGTTTGCTTCAATTAATTCGCTGCTAACTCAATTGTTTAGGAGGGTTCACGATGAACTTGCTTAGAAACTTCGTTCAGTTTGGCCTCGTTTCAGCTTTGATGATTGCAACCGCGAGCGATGTTTACGCTCAAAGCCGCCGTCGCGGAACCTATTCGGATACGACGACCACCAGCTCATCGCCGAGCTACTACGGTGGTGGCGGAAACGCCGGCCGCATGGCCGTGTCGGGTGGTATCGGTTTCTATGGCGCTCACGGCGCACAGTATGTCGAAGGGAACAACGCCGACGGCCCCAAGCTGTCAGGTTTGTTCGGCCTCGGCGGCGACTTCGAATACTTTTTGATGGATGACATGTCGGTTGGCGGTATTTTCCGCTACTACTCAACCAGCGACAGCTTCGGCGGAGCCGAATTCACCGATACGTTCATGACCCTCGGTGGTATCGTTCGCGCCCACCTCTTCGATACGACGAGCTGGAACGGCGGCTTAACCACCGGCTTGGGCATGTTGACGGGCTCCTCGAAGTCAGGCAACACGACGGTTAACTCCGGAACTGCTTTCGGTTTCTATTTCGGCATTCATGCGCTCTACAAAATCAATCCGAACCTCGCGATCGGCGTCGAAAACCTTCGTGTGATCGCATTGGGCGATAAAGCCAACGGCTGGCCGCTCAGCGATTACTTCGTCAAAGCGCGGTTCATGTTCTAAGCTTCGCACGAAGACGAAACAAAAAAGCCAACCTCGATGGGTTGGCTTTTTTATGTCCAAATCTTCGTTCGCCCGGCCTATTTCTTCGCCTCGTATCGTTCCATCGCGAACGTTTCGGCTTTGGCGCCGGCCGCCCACTCTTTCATCGCCGGAATCGAAAGCATGTGGTTGACGTACTTCTGGCAAACGTCGTTCAGCTTGACGCCATAAGTGTTGAACCTAAATACGACAGGCGCGTACATGCAGTCGGCGAGCGTGGGCTCTCCGAACAAAAACGGCCCGCGCTGAGAGTTTCTCTCGAGGCATTGCGTCCAGATCGCCGAAATGCGATCGATGTCGGGTTGGGCGGCGGAATAGTCGAAGTTTTCGAATTTCTCTCTGACCTTCATCGGGCAAAGGTTTCGCAGGGTTTGAAATCCGGCGTGCATTTCGTTTGAAATGCTGCGGGCATGAGCGCGCTCAGCAAGATTTTGCGGCCACATTTTCTTGTCGGGATACATCTCATTGAGCATTTCGCAAATGGCGAGGGAATCCCAAATTCGAACCGTTTCGCCCATCAGGAAGGGAACCCGGCCCGAGGGAGAAAACCTGCGAATCTTCTCGGCGGTGTCGGGCTGGTCGAGCGGAATGACCGTCTCTTCAAACGGTATCTTAAACAGTCTCATGGCAAGCCACGGGCGGAGCGACCAAGAAGAGTAGTTCTTGTTTCCGATGATGAGATGAAGCCGTTCCGTTTGCGCCATTTGCCCTCCTCAGTTCGATCCATTATGGCCGATGTCGACTGAATTGAAACTAGTTTGAAGCTGCAACACCGCGCCTAATAAACGAAGGCGCGAGTCATCAAGGCGCGGATGAAACTTGATCTCAACGCGGCCGCGAAGCTTGGAGAGACGGTCCAGTTTAAGCAAGCCGAGCTGCGGGTTGTGGAGCACGGAAAGCCGTCCGTTCACGACAGCGAGCTCATGGAGGTCGGCTTCCAGCAGAGAGGCGTTGTCTTGGATCCGTAAGCTCCCATTGACACCGCCGATGGCGCCGAGACTTAAAGCGCGCAGGCGCGAGTTCGAAAGAATATCGAAGACACCGTTGACGGCTCCGAGAGCGGGAAGGCTTACGGTCTCAAGCGCCGAATTGTCTTTGACGACCGAATAGCCGTTCAGGCTCCCGAGCCGCGGCAGCTCAAGGGTTTTCAGCGCGGGATTTCCGGCGAGCCTCAGCATTCCGTTGACCTCGTGCAATGAGGGCATTGAAACCGTCGTG
>DASUEL010000050.1:0-5008 GCA_036275095.1 Bdellovibrionales bacterium | reverse complement strand
AGGCGCAAATTCCGCAGCCGGTGGCCGAAGCGCTCGAAAAAGACCGTAAGAAGAAAGACCGGGACGTGGTCTTGACCGTCGATATTCAGCCGAGCCGCAGTCTGACGATCGAAGTGTTGGTTGACGGAAATCAGAACCAGCGCATCGTGGTCGCGCCGAAGGGACAGGCGTTCGACTTAGGTAAGTTCCACAAAGAAATCGTGGGATTGAAGCTGAAGTATCCGGAGGTCTTCCGCATCGACGTGAGCCCGGCCGAGCAAGTGTCGTACAAAGACATCATCTCGGTCATGGACCAGGTCCGCATGCGCAGAGGCGACGATCCGAAGGTCTATATTAAGGACGAAGCCAAGAACACGAACGTCGAAACGAACTTATTGTTCCCCGACGTCGTCTTCGGAAACGTGGTGGAGGGCTAATGGGACGCGCGATGGCACGGCTGCGCCGAAGACAATCTGAAGGCACTTTCGTTCTTCAGATCACCTCGATGATCGACATTTTCGTGATCATGGTGTTCTTCCTGCTGAAGAGCTACTCCTCGAGCTCGGTGGAGAGCGCGGGATCGACCTCCCAGATCCGCCTGCCCACGAGCATCAGCGAGAGCTCACCGGTGGAGAGCCTGAAGCTGATGGTTTCTAAAACGGGCATTTTCGTCGATGACAAAAAAGTCGCCGACTTGAAAGACGGAAAAGTCGGAGCCGAGGCGCTCGACGCCAACGATGCTCAATTTATCAAGCCGCTTTTCGAAGCGCTCGACAAGGAAGCCGAAAAATCAAAAGGCATCGCCGCGGTCAACGAGGCGGTGAAATTCGAAGGCAAGATCGTGGTGCAGGCCGATGAAAGCCTGAACTATGAGTTATTGAGAAAAGTCATGTATACGGCGACACTCGCCGGCTTCAACGATTTGAAGCTCGCCGCGGTAAAGCCTGAGTGAGGAATAGAATGTTTCGGACCGGGCGTCTTAAGAAATATCAACTGATCGGTGGAACGCTGGCCGCCGCGCTCGCGCTGGGCGTGTTTGCTCCAGCAAAGGCCGAGGCAAAAAAGCCCAAGGCCGCGCCGTTACACGGCGAAGAGGCACCGGCCGAGCCCGATCACATGAAGGAGCTGAAGGGCGAGCTTCTGATCGCCGCGAGTGAAGCGAAAGCGATTCAGCAACTCAAGCGCCTCATCGCAAAACATAAGGGTTCGAGCCTCGAGCCGGGCCTGTGGTTCCGCCTAGCGGAGCTTTACCTTCGCCGCGCGAAGACGGCGCGGTTTTTCGAAATGAATCGTGATAACAACACGGTCGTTCGCTTCGCTCCGATGGTGGCGACGAAAGCGTCCGCAAAGGGCCACATTCAGGACGCCGTGAACACCTACGAAATGATCCAAAACAAGTTCCCTAAGTTCATGGACATGGATCTGGTGCTCTTCAACAATGCATTCGCGCGCCAGCAGATCGCGCAAAACGAAAAGGCAAAGGGGCTGTACCGGCGCCTGATCGAAAAGTATCCCAACTCGCAGCTGATTCCCGACGCGCACCTGGCGCTCGGGGAAATGCTCTTCGACGATCGCAGCTTTCAGGCCGCTCTCAACGAGTTCGAAGCCATCAAGAAATATCCTGAATCCCGCGTCTATTCGTACGGCATCTACAAGGCTGCATGGTCTTACTACAACATGCAGCAGACCGCGAAGGGCCTCAAAGAGCTGGAGCTCGTCGTTCAAATCGCGAATCAAGCGCAGGAAAAGGTCGACTCCAAGCTCAACCTCCGAAAAGAGGCGCTGAACGACATGGTTCTGTTCTTTTCCGACATCTTTCAGTCGAAGGATGCCTTCGCCTACCTTTACAAGCAGGCCGGCGCGGACGACGTAGGGCCTCTTATGCTGAAGCTCGCCAAGCTCTACAGCCACCACGGAAAGTACAAAGATCTCGAAATGGTTTTGCGCGAATATATCGATGAATTACCGTACTCGAGGGAGCGCGCGAAAGCCCACGAATCGCTCGTCGTCGCCTATGAAACGACCAAGGACCGCACGAAAGCGATCAACGAACTGGCGTCCTTGTCGAAAATCTGCGACGCGAAGAGCAGCTGGGCAAAAAAGGTCGCCTCGGGTGAACAAGCCGGCGAAGCCGAAGAAATGACGGTCCACGATCCCGTTGGCGAGTGCAACAAGATCTTCAACGGCATGACTTCGAAGCTTGCCGCCGACTGGCATACTCTATGGATCAAGAAGAAAGACGATCTCGCGCTCGGCGACGCGGCCGAGAAAGCTTACGCGCTTTATCTGAGCGGCAATGCCGAAAATGAAAAGAAGGCCAAGGCAAGGTTCTCGTACGCTGAGATTCTATTCCAACGCTCGAAGTTCCGCGAAGCCAGCCAGCAATACACGATCGTGGGCGAAATCGTGAAGGACACAAAGACCAATCACGACGCGGTTTACGGCGCGCTCGTGAGCCTGGAAAACGCGGTCAAGGGTACTTGGAGCGACGCCGACGAAGAGCAGTTCAAAAAGCTCGTGAAGATGTATTTCACGAACCACCCGAAGGGGCCCTATTTGAGCGAGCTCCAGTTCAAACAAGCCTTCATCGCGTACGAAAAGAAGAAATTCGACGAAGCGGCGCCGCAATTCAAGAAGCTCGCGCTCGAGAATCCGAAAGCGCCAAAGGCTCTAAAAGCGCAGGATTTGTATCTAGACATCCTCAATATCAAAAAGGACTTCAAAGAGCTGCGCCAGTTCGCCTCGCAATGGTCGAAAAGCAGCGCGGACCCCGAGCGCCGCGCGAAGCTCAACAAAATCTATCAAGAGGCCTATTTCGCGGACATTCAAAGAATGGAAGAGAAGGGCGAGCTGACCGCCGCGATTTCGGAGTATAAGGCCTTCACGAACGAAAACCCGAACTCTCCGCTAGCCGTCGAAGCGTGGTGGAACGCCAACCAGCTCGAATACAAGCTCGACCGGCTCCTGGACGCCGCGCGCTCGAGCCATAAGTTTTCGAAATTGTTCCCGATGTCGCCGAAAGCGAAGGACGCGCTGGTGCAAGCCGCGCAAACCTTCGAGCTGATGGGCCAGCTGAAGAGCGCGGCCGACGTGCTCGAGGAACTCGCGAAGATCGATCAAAAGGAGTCCGAGAAGTGGCTGATGATCGCCGCGAATTTCAGGCTGCTGACGGGCTCGGATGAGCGCGCTCGATCGCTCTTCACTCAGCTCTCCGGTTCGCCGAAGAAAGACATCGCGCAGAGTGCTCTCGCCCAGTGGGAGATGATGGAGAAACGCTCCGGCCGCGAAGAGGCCCGCAAAAAAGTCGTGAAAATGATGGTGGCCAAAGGCATCGAGCCCCAAACCAGCCAAGCCCGTTTCGAGCAGGTCAAGGCCGCGTTCGACCGAAACGATCACAAGACGGCATTCCGCCTCGCGGTGGACGTGTTGAACGATAAGTCTTTGAATCGTTATGCCCGGGCCGGCTCGCGCTTCATTCAAGCGCGCGTTCTCGAGCACGAGTTCCGCGCGCAAAGCGTGAAAAGCTCGGTTGAGCGCGTGGCCATTGTGCTCGGTCTCAAAACCGAAAAGCTCGAAAAGGCTCAGCGCGCTTATCAAGAGGTCATCAAGATGGGCGAGCCAGAGTTCACCGTCGCCGGACTCCGCCAGCTCTCCGGCATGTACGACCACTATGTTCAGGCGATCCGTAAGATGGAGTTCAGCACCCCGTTGAAACCTGAAGAGCAGGCGGCACTCGAAGAGGAGTTCGAAAAACTCACGACGCCGATCGAAGAGAAAGCGGTCGAAACTCAAAGCGAAGCGCTTAAACAGGCGAAGAAGCTCGAGATGCGCGATGGTACGATCGCTCAAATACAGGTTGAGCTCAACCGCTTAAACATGCGCCCTTCCGAAACCACGGTCTTCAATATTGAAGTACCGCAGATCGTATTGCCGAAAGTCTCGAACGCGGGGAACACCTTATGAAAAACATCCTAAGAGCCGCCGCGATTATCTCCGCCGTTTCCCTTCTCCAGGCGTGCGCCACCGCGCCTGCTGACAAGAAGACCGCCCAAGCGCCAGCGAAAGTCTACTCGCGCTCCGTCGCGTCCATGGGGCTGAACCAGGTTCAAGCCTCTTCGTGCCCGAAGACCATGAAGAGCCAGGAGTTTTACGCCAAGAGCGATTGGAAAGAGCTGATCGGCCTGGCAAACGCATGCGTGAAAGGCGAGCGTTGGGCGCACGTGGAAGCGTTCGCCGAAATGCTCTCGATTCGCGATCCGAAAGCGCCATGGGGCGCGTACTATTGGGCGCTTGCGGCCGAGTATCGAAACGACATGGCCCGCGCGCTCTGGATGATCGAGCTAGCCGTCAAGAAAGCTCCGGATGTCGGCATTCTGCACTTTCAAAAGGGCCGCTTGCTTTGGAAAGAAGACTCTCATTCCCCGGCAATGGAAGCTCTGGTGAAGGCTGTGCAGCTCGATGGCTCTCTGACAGAGGCCCACGTGTTCTTGGGGCAGATTTATTTCCGTGACCAAGAGTACGCGAAGTCCACGCAGCACTTTTATACAGCTCTGCAAAGCCGGCCGAGCGATCCAATCGCGCTTTCAGGCTTGGCCGAGAGCCGGCTTCAGGCCGGCGACACGAGCGGCGCCATCGAGGCCATGAAGCGCGCAAGCCTGGCTTATCCCGACCGCTACGAGTTTCCGCTGCGCGAAGCCTACATTTTCGAGACCGTGCTGGGCGATAAGGTTCAGGCCCTGCAAGCTTACAAAACCGCGATGGGAATCATTTCAAGCAAGAGAATCAAAGGCGCGACGGTCAGCACCGTTGAGAAGAAAATCGCCGAGCTTGAGAAGGTGACACGGCAGCCGACCAGCGCCGTCGCCGACAAAAAAGCACCCGTACCGGAGGTGAAGCGATGAGACCGCTTATTCTGCTCCTCGTGATCATGTTCTTCGGGCTTTGGGTCCATGCCGAAGAGCCGGCCGCGAAGCCGGCGGCGGTTAAGGCCGATGCCAAACCCGAAGTGAAAAAGAAAGTCCGTTACAAA
>DASUEL010000049.1:0-6935 GCA_036275095.1 Bdellovibrionales bacterium | reverse complement strand
GACAATTACTACGGACGCTATCTCGCATGTTTGCTCGAGACCGGCGAGCTTCCGACATTGGGCTTCGAAGGCGCCGAAGGTGAATGCAATGAAGAATTTCTTCCATTCACGTTCACGGCGGGCCGCCAGCCGCGCAATCCGCCACCTGAAGGCACTGGTCTCGGCAACACATCTTCATCGGGCGGGTCTCAGCCGCTCGTGACTCCCAAGAGCGAACCCGGTGAAGGCCAGCCGGGCGGGCCGCAATCCGTGGCGTCGAGCGGTGGCTCCGAAGGCGGCGGAGGCGGCTCCATCAGCGCCGGCCCGCAATTGATGGGCGACTCGGGACGAAGCCGGCGTGTTCCGCTGACGGGACAAGAACGCGGAGACGGATCGGGCCGCGTCGCGATCGCGAACACCATTGACCAGAGCGGGCTGCCCGCTTCAGCGCGCTCGGCCGAGAGCGGCCGGCCGCTGCTGGTTCCTGCGCCCGATGACGAAGACGGAGGCGCCGATGTCGCGGGTCGAAAGGCAAACGTGCCGGCACCGCAGGGCGAGGAGCTCGAAGGTCAGCGTATTCCCGCTGAGGCCGCGAAGAAGAAGCAGCAGGTACAAGCCGATGAAGGCTGGAGTCTTCCCGACTTTTTCAAATTTTTGCTGATTGCCGCTCTGATCATCATCATGCTCGTATTCTTCGGCGGACAAGCATTGCAGATTTCAAAGGGGCGCGAAAAATGATTAAGGAGCGAATCCAATGCTAGATTTGCGCGACGTGTACCAGCGCGGCCTCGTGCGCCTCGAAGTCGGCAAGGCCGCGCAGATGATTCTCGAGCGCGTCGTCGCGGGTGACGACCGCGGGATGGACATCGAGGAGGCAGTGCGCTCCGACAAATTCTTCACGACTCAAATCATCACGCAAGCGAGTGCGGCCATGAAAAAAAGCGAGGTCAACTCGCTCTCTCATGCGGCCGTTTTGCTCGGCCACGAGATGGTACGTGACTTCATTCTAGGCCACACCGTGCAAAGGCTCGTCGATCGTGCCGCGGATGCCCGGTTTGAAAGTTTTTCTAAGAGCCGCGAGTACCTCGAGAGAGCTCATGCGGCAGAAAGCCTGGCGGCTCGTATGAACAACGAGTACACGGGCCTGGCGCTGGCCGCGGGCTTTGTGTTCGATGTTTTCGAGCGCTGGCTTCTTTCTGACTCCGCGCTTAATAAACACTTCGGTCCGTTTGCTCATGAGATCTGGACCCATTCCTACCGTACCGCCGCGATTGCATGGGCCATATCTAGTCATGAACGCATACAAGTGAAGTACAAACGGATCGTGTTGGCCGCCGCGATCCTGCACGACGTCGGAAAACTTTTTCTCGCGTGCTGTTATCCAGAAAAATATCTGCCGCTCCTGAAAAAAATGGAGGAGTCGGTTCGGGATGAGATCGACGAGATGACACATGTGCGATTGGAGACGGAGCAATTCGATTTTTCACACGCTGAGCTCGGAAGCCTGCTGTTCGCGAAGTTCACATTTCTCGAGGAGCTCGAGGGCGTGATTGATTTTCATCACGATTTTTCAGTTTTGAAGACGCGCGATCCCGACATGTTTATTTTGTCGATGATTCTTCATCTGGCCGATCGTCTAGCTTGGCTCTCACAGGTACAAGCGAACTACGAAGTGACCGATGTGAAGAAAATTTTGGAGCCTTATCGACACTCTTTTCCGCTCTTTGCAGATGAAGTCACAGCCATGATGGTTACGCTTCGCGGCAAGTCGCTTCTTCCATCTTAATTTTGCGTTTGTATTCATTTCATTCACCCCTTTCACCTTTTTTTGACGTCTAACAATTAGGTTGAAAGAGAATACCCTAGGTGGTTCAACAGAACTTCCTTGTGGGGGGAAATCACAATGGGAAACATCGTCGAGTTGAACCGCGCGCGCGTGTTCACGATTGAAGAGGTCGAACAGATCCTTCCAGTCGTGAGACGCATCACAGATGAGTACTTCGAGAAACTGCAAGGGCTGATGGGGCGCCTCGAGGCCCTCCGTTTGCGTGACGACAAACAAAGTGAATCCGCTTTCAACGCCATCGAAAAAGAAATCAACGACAACGTGCAGGCTTGGCAGACCAAGCTTGAAAAGCTCGGTGCCCAGACCAAAGGTCTTTGGATTGCCGACTTCGACTCTGGCGACGGCTACTTTTGCTGGAAGTATCCTGAAGATCGAATTCGTTATTGGCATCAATATAACGACGGCTTCCGCGGCCGCATTCTGCTCGAAAAGAAATCCGTTTCGAGCGGCGAGCTTCCGGCCCTTCGCGAAGGCAGCCCCGAACTGTAATTACTTTCAAAACTAGGGCGAGCGCGGTATGACTCTTTCATGAGAATCGCGCTTGCACAGATCAACAGCACCCTCGGTGATTTCTCCGGCAACCGTCAAAAAATAATCGAGTACACAAAGCGAGCCCTCGAAAAACATTGCGACTTGGTGGTGTTTCCCGAGCTCTGCTTGTTCGGCTACTTTCCAGCCGACCTTTTGGAGCGCGACAGTGCCGTCACGGCCCAGCTCAAAGAGCTGGACAAGCTCGTCCAAGAGATGCCCGAAGGTATCGCCGCGATCGTGGGACTCGTCACACGCAGCAAACGCGGCAAGCCGTATCACAATGCCGCTGCGTTCATTCAAAAAGGCGCCAGACCTAAGATCTTCCTGAAAACTCTCCTCCCGACCTACGACATCTTCGATGAGTCGCGGTTCTTCGAGCCGGGCGACGTTCGTGACAACATGTTGAGATTCAAAGGCAAAAATCTTCTCATCACTATCTGTGAGGATATTTGGGGGTGGGGGCAAGAATGGGCCAGTGCAAATTATGCGCGGAATCCGCTAACCGCCGTCAAAGGCAAAAAGATCGACTACGTGATCAATATCAATTCGTCGCCGTACGCCCACGACAAGGCCGAAGTGCGCCAGGAGACGATCCGAAAGACCGCAAAGCACTTCAAGGCTCCGCTTGTGTATGTAAACCTCGTGGGCGGGCAAGATGAGGTGATTTACGACGGCGGAAGCCTGGTCGTCGACAAGTCTGGAAAGATCCAAGCCCAATCCATATATTTCGGTGAGGATCTCAATGTCATGGATTTCGGTAAGGGCGAGGGCGGCAAGCGGCAAGGCCCGTCGGATGAAGCCGAGGAGCTTCGCCAGGCACTCGTATTAGGGTTGCGGGACTTCGTCGAGAAGAACGGATTCAAACGCGTTCATCTCGGGTTGAGTGGTGGCATCGACTCCGCGGTGGTCGCGGCCTTGGCGGTCGATGCTCTCGGGCCCGGCCGCGTGTCGGCGCTCGCGTTGCCGGGACCCTTCAGCGCTTCGATGAGCCTGGAGCTTGCGCGAAAGCTTGCGAAGAATCTCGGGATCACGCTCAAAGAAGTTTCGATCGTCGAGACGTACGAGACATTGCTGAAAGCGCTCGACGCGGGCCTCGGCGAAACACCTTTCGGATTGGTGCAGGAGAACCTACAGGCGCGAATCCGCGGAATGATTCTGATGGCCTATTCGAACAAAGAACACAGCCTTCTTCTCACGACGGGCAACAAAAGCGAGTATGCCACGGGGTACACCACTCTTTACGGCGATATGTGCGGCGGCCTGGCGCCGATCGCCGATCTCGTCAAGGCCGAGGTTTACGACCTGGCCAAGTACTTCAACCGCCAAGCGGAAGTGATTCCAGCCGGAATCATCGAGCGGGCCCCCTCAGCCGAGCTGCGCCCGAACCAAAAAGATCAAGACACGCTCCCTCCGTACGATGAGCTCGACAAAGCTGTGAACAATCTCGTTACGCGAGGACGTGGAGCCAAGAACGAGACGGAAAGTTGGGTATTGAGAGCGCTGTTTAGAAGCGAGTTCAAGCGCTGGCAGGCGCCCCCGATTTTGAGGGTCTCCTCCCATGCTTTCGGCCGTGGGCGCAGGTTTCCCATTACCAATAAAGCGCTTTTCTAAGAAAATTTTTTAGTTTATGGTGGGCCCATGAAAAACACCAATACAAGCAATCTGGGCCCCGTCAGCAACTTCATGAAGCACCACTACCGCCACTTCAATGCGGCGGCGATGGTTGATGCAGCCGAAGGCTATAAGGCGCATTTGAACAAAGGCGGCCACATGCTGGTCACCTTGGCCGGCGCCATGAGCACCGCGGAGCTCGGTTTGTCATTGGCCGAGATGATCCGCCAAAACAAAGTGCATGCGATCTCCTGCACCGGCGCGAACCTCGAAGAAGATCTCTTCAATCTCGTGGCTCATGAGCATTATGAGCGCGTTCCGCACTACCGCTCTCTCAGCAAACAAGACGAACAAAAGCTTTATGAGCGCCACCTCAACCGCGTCACCGATACTTGCATTCCCGAAGGCGAGGCCATGCGCCGCCTCGAAAAGGCGCTGCTTGAGCGCTGGATGCGCGCCGATCAAAAAGGCGAGCGTTATCTTCCGCACGAGTTCATGTACCAGGCGATCCGCGAAGGCGCGCTGAAGCAATATTATCAAATCGATCCCAAAGACAGCTGGCTCGTTGCCGCATGCGAGAAGAACCTGCCCCTGATCGTTCCGGGCTGGGAGGACTCGACGATGGGTAACATGTATGCCGGCCACTGCATCAGCGGTGACATCAAAAACCCTCTCACCATGAAAAGCGGCATCGAGTACATGATGCAAACGGTGAACTGGTACAAGTCCACCGCGAAAGAGCATTCGATCGGCTTCTTCCAGATCGGTGGCGGCATCGCGGGCGACTTCCCGATTTGCGTCGTTCCGCTCATGCATCAAGATTTGCAGTGGGAAGAAGTTCCGCTCTGGGGCTATTTCTGCCAAATCTCCGATTCGACCACGAGCTACGGTTCGTACTCGGGCGCCGTGCCCAACGAGAAGATCACGTGGGGCAAGCTCGGACTCGATACGCCGTCGTATATCGTTGAGTCCGACGCCACGATCGTCGCGCCCTTGATGTTCGCTTATATCCTCGGCTGGTAGCGCCGAACGTGCCAAAAGCTGAACCCGGCGCTGCAGGTCTGCGCGCCTGGGTCGCTCTCAAAAATGTAAACTGGCAATTAAAGGCTGAGTAAGTCGAGCTGCTTGGGTTTGCGATCGATTTTCGGAAACCGCAGAGCCGTGTTGTTCGAGAGGCCGATCAGGTTCTCCATGGCCGGAACCTCGCCCGCGCGAAAAACCTTTTGCATCATACGCACGAACAGCTCGCCGCAGTACCCGGCGTCTTGCTCGGCCCGGTGGAACTCAGTTGAAGAAATCTTGAGGTGCTGAACGAGCGTGCCGAGTTTGTAGTTCGCAAGCCCCGGAAGAACTTTCTTCGCGATTTGGCAGGTGCAGAGAATGACTCCGCCCGGTGCGGGTGTTTCATGCTTCGTGATCTCAGCCGACAAGAAACTCACGTCGAACGGAGCATTGTGCGCGACCAAAAAGTCGTCTCCGCAAAATTCGGCGAACTTCGGAAGGACTTCTTCGATTGTGGGTTTGCCGGCGAGCATGTCGTCGGTGATTCCGTTCACGCGGCTTGCGGCTTCGGGCATAGAGCGCTTCGGATTGATCAGCGTCGCGAACAGCGAATCGGGCTGGCCATTCACGAAACGGACCGCGCCGATCTCTACGATGTTGTCGACGCCGGGAAGAAAGCCAGTGGTCTCTAAGTCAAAAGCAATAAAACGCATGTTCTGGAGATACCCGAGCTTGTGTTACAATTCAAGGTGTGAAAAAGGATTTTATGACCTTCAGTCCGTTCGAGCATTTGAGCGAATTTGAAGGCACGCCCACGGTTCTCGAGCTTGCGATTCGCGACGGCCTTCCGCTTAATCACTCGTGCGGGGGCATGGGCACGTGCGGAACTTGCTGCGTCGTCGTTGAGAGCGATCCCTCCGAGTTGCCTGCCCGAAATGAGATTGAGGCGGAGATGGCCGGCGATCGCGGTTTTACCGCACGTGAGCGGTTGGCGTGCCAGCTGACCGCATATCCGCGTCTCATCGTGAAAATCCGCTGATGCCATTTTGAGAAGCCTCTTACGAAATTTTGAAATTTGCCGATAATTTCTATGGCCCATGGGAGGTGAGATGGGAGCAGCCCCGAAAATCGGCAACAAGCGAGCTCACGAGCGCCACCCAGTTGCTATTAAGGCCAAGGTTCGCGCGATTGGCTCTAAAAGCTGGAGCGAGGGCGATGTCGTGAACCTCAGCCGTGGAGGAAGCTGTCTCGAGTGCACTCAGGCTTTTTTCGTCGGGCAAATGGTCGAGATCATGATTCTCAAGCAGGGCGGAATCGAATCACACAAGCTAACCGCGACCGTCGTTTGGAAGCGCGAGAACAAACACGGCCTCAATTTTCTCTGATTCAATCAATCGATATAAAACGCGTTCGTGAAAATCCAGGGGAACCATTTTTTGCCGTCGGGTAGCGGGAGCGTGGGAATGATCCGTACCATGACGCGGTAGACACCGGGCACGTGGACATCCATGACGGTCTCCTGAGAGTTCGACGTCAGAAACCTTTTGCCGTCTTTCAGCACGACCGTCTCGAAAGGAACCTCGGGACGATATGGCAGGCGTACCCGAAGCTGCATGCCGGGTCGAAGCTTGGCCTTCGAGCCGATCGGCAATGAACCTCGCTCGGTCTTGATTTCGGCGAGAAACCCCTTCGGGTCCGCGAGAATGTCGAGGCTCATATAAAACTGCCGGTTACGAATTGCGCTCATGATTTTCTTGCGATCGCTCGCGGCCGTACCGGTGAGCTCCGACGTCAGCAGCACATGGTTGCTCGCGATTCCGAACATGCGCTGATAAGAAGGAAAGCGCATGTACTGATTGCTGAGCAGAAAGGCCTTCGCGGTCGCATCGGCTCCGGCAACTCCGATCGTGGGGCGTTCGGCGTTCATTTGGTCCCAGAGCTCGAGCTCCTCTTTCGGCTCTTCATA
>DASUEL010000048.1:0-4238 GCA_036275095.1 Bdellovibrionales bacterium | reverse complement strand
GCCCACGACACAAATCGGCTGAAGATCCACACGCCGAACCCGCCGGGGCGCGAGATGGGCGCGATCGTGTATCTGCGCGACGTTCTCACGCGTGAAGGCCTTAAAGTCGACATTCAAGACACGGCCCCCGAACGCGGCAATTTGGTCGTCAGAGTCAAAGGAAGCGGCGAGAAAAGGCCGCTTCTGATCCAAAGCCACGTCGACGTCGTGAATGCCGAGCCCCAATTTTGGAAGCATGACCCGTTCGGCGCCGTCGAAGACGACGGCTTCATTTACGGCCGCGGCGCGATCGACATGAAAAATTTCACGGCGATGTGTTTGATGGCGGTGTTGAAAGCTCATCGCGAGAAGTGGCCGCTGAAACGCGATCTCATCATGGCGGCCGTATCCGACGAGGAGACAGGCGCGAAGTATGGAATGGGCGCGCTCGTCGATGAGCGGCCCGACTGGATTCGGGCCGAGTACGCGTTAGGCGAGGTGGGCGGTTATACCATTCACGTCGGAGGGCGGCCGGTTTATCCCATTCAAGTGGGAGAAAAAGGCGTGCTTTGGCTCGAAGTAACGCTCAACGGGGAGCCCGGCCACGGGAGCATTCCGCGACCCGAAAACGTTCATTGGAAGCTTGCGAATTTTCTTTCGGCGATTCATAAGACGCCGTTTCCGTATCACCCGACCGATTCATTTCGAGCGTTTATCAAAGGCTTGCAGCGGGGCGCCGGGCCCGCGGGCAAAGTACTCCTCAGCACAATGCTGACGCCGATGGCTCCTTTCATCCAAAAACAGCAATCGCTGTTGAAGCGAGATCAGACCTCGGCGGGCTTGCTTGCGATGATGACCAACACCGTGAACCCGACTGGTCTCGTCTCCGGCCGTCAGCATAATGTCGTGCCTTCGACGGTCACGTTGAAGCTCGACTGCCGCGTGATTCCCGGCATCGAGCCCGGCCAAGTCGTGGCTGAAATCGAGCGAGTGACCGGGGAGAAGCTCGAGTACAAAATCATCCAATATCAAAAGGGCCATCAGTCGCCGATGGACACCGAGCTTTTCAACCTGATTTGCAGCGAAACCGAGGCGGCTCATCCCGGCGCGACGGCCGTGCCGTGGCTGACCGTCGGATTTACCGACGCGGCTCAGCTGCAAAAGCTCGGCACGATTTGCTATGGCTTTACGCCCGTAAAGCTCGGGCCCGATATCGAATTCTCGAAGCTCTATCACGGCCACAATGAGCGCATTCCGGTCGACGGATTTCTCTGGGGCGTCGAGCTCTTTACCAACGTCGTGCGGCGGTTCTGCTGCTAGCCTCGAACAAAGTCCGGCCGTTTAGCACCGCGAGCCTTGGTCCGATATATTGAGGCACGAGGTGTCTAATGACGAAACTCATTCTCGCACTGTTGGTCATCGCTGCCGGCGTTTCGGCTCACGCGCAGGAGGTCTTTCCGCCGTTCAAGCAGGGCCTGCTCAATAAGCTCGAAGGTTACGCGAACAAATGGAAAGACAATATTAAGGCGCGCGACGATTACCGAAGCCACTTCTTCGATATCGATCAGTTCATGCGGAACGGTAATCTGGCGCTCGGGTCCGACTACGACTATGAAACCCGAAGCGGCACGATCGACGTATCGGGCGAAGCGGGCGGGATGCGCCACACGTTTCGCTACGTTCTCAAGGACGGCAAAGTCACCGACATCGCGCTCGTCACTGGCGCGGGGCCCGACGACGTGACGCCGATCTGGCGAAGCGGCCAAGAGATCAAGGCGGGGATGGACGGGCTTCATCGCCGCTTCCTCGAGTTCTGCCGCGTGGCCATCAAAGGCGAGCAGATGCACGGACTCATTCCCCCCTTGGCCGGCGACAAAAACCAAAGTATCGAGAAAATCCTCAAGAGTGTCACAGGAGACTGGGGCGGCCTGAAGAAAGCCACCGCCCCCGAGACGTTTCCCAAATTCAGAGAAGCGCTCTTCAAGAGGCTGAAGGACGCCGGCGTCGAGGTCTCGGGCCGCTCGGCGGAAGAGCTCATCGTTCCCTACGAGTACACGTTCTTCAAAGAAGGTACGTGGGCGTGGCAGAAGAGTAAAGAAGTGACGGAGACGTACGTGGAGCTCAAATTTCCGTTTGCGAAGCAGCGCTACGTTTTCGACGGAAAGAACGTCGGGATCGTAAATGCGGGCATCAAATACCAAGCCGAAAATTATCCGCGCAAGGACTCTAACCGGATGTATCCATTCACGGAGCCGAAGTGCAGCCGCGAAAACTTAGAAGCGGCCGTTCGAGGACTTGCTCGCGGCACGCCGGATGACCCGGCCTTCCGCCGCGCGGAGCCCGCAGCGGTACCGGCTGGCACCACCATCATCGAAGACACCGGCTCACATTGACGGCGCGGCTCACAAGCCGCGCGGTTCGTCAGTCGTCGTTACAGGGATTCGTGTAGCCGTCGGGCAGCACGAAGTTGCTCGGATCGAGCGGGCGCCAGCCGCGCGACAACAGGTCGTTGTAGTTCACCGTGGGTTGCGACGGCGTTTGAGTGTAGTCGAAGAAAAATTCGTCGCCTTGCATTCCGCAAAGCGGGTCGCGCCAGTTGCCGTCTGCGGGCCACGGACGCCACATGAACACGAGCGAGATGTGGGTCGGCGGGCCCTGGAAGTACTCCAGGCGCATCGGCAATTTGGTTGCGGCATCAAACGCGACGGGGCGGGTCGCGCAGCGCAGGCGTGAGGAGTTGTAGCCGTCGTTGTTCAGAATCACGCTGTCGGTGCTGCCTTCGCGAATGGTGAAAACGGCGCCGTCATCCGAAATCACGGCGAGCTGGTAATTGCCTGTGGGATTTGTGCCGTTCAGCTGAATCGCGCTCCAAAGCTGCATACCGAAGAACGAAGTGAGGCGTTGGCCGTCTTGGCGATTCAGTGCCTGGCCGCCGTCGTAGACGAAGCCGCGCTCGAAGCGTACGGTCGGAACGTTCAAGTGGTTCAAGAAGAGCGGGTTCGGCACGAGCTGGCCGTGCTGGATGTACTGCATGGCCTGCTGATAGCGCGGCTGATTGTCGTTCAAGTAGTACAAGCGGCCCACGAGACCGTTGCGGGGAGTGCCGCCGCCGCCGGGAATGCAAATGCCTGGGCCGCCGCCGCCGGGAGGAGGCGTGGGGGGCGTCATTCCTGAGCCGCCGACCGGGTCGGGCGACTTCGTAAATTCGGCTTGGCTACAGGCGGTGATCGCGCCCGCGGCCACAATTAGGCTGAGGCCAATGGCGTTTAAGCTCTTGAGGAAGTGACAAACTTCGGCCCTGATTTTCATAAGATAGCTCCCTATTCGATCTTGCGATCTCATGGGCCCTATAAAGCAACTGCCGTACCAAAAAGATACGTGTCAAAGTGGACTTCAGCCCATTGAGGTTCTACGTATCAAGCCGATACAATTCATAACGGCCCATGGTTTAAGCGGGCCCGGAGTTTCGCACACAGCTTGCAATTTCATGGATGGTCTACCGGGTGGGGAAGACCTAGGAGATGCAGATGAAACAATGGGGAAAAACCTACGGCGGCCGCGTAAAACTCTCAGCTACGCTCTTCGCGGAGACCGATCTTCCGTACAAATCGAAATGGACCAAAGTCTTCTGGACGGCACTGCTCGTGCCGCTTTGGATGGTCTTTCGTTCGTATCAAGGATTCTAAGGCGGAATAAGGCCGCCTATCTTACAAACCGAGCAAGCTTTCGGCCTTCGCTTGCGCTTGCGCGACTTTCGACAAATCTTTGCCGGCGCCTTGCGCGAAGTCGGGTCTTCCGCCGCCTTTGCCGCCCATCTCGCTTGCGATCACTTGCAGAATCTTGCCCGCGTTGTATTGCGAGGCGAGGTCTTTCGTGACCGACACGATGATCGGGTGGCTGTCGCCGCCTTTTCCGATGACGACGATGACACCCGAGCGGATCTTGTCTTTCAAGCGGTCGGAGACGTCGCTCAGTAGCTGGCGGTCCTCGGAGTCGATCGACGTGTAGACGAACTTGCCGCCATTGATCGCCTTCGAGCTCTGCACGATCTGGTCGAGGTTGATCTGCCCGCCCTTGAGCGATTTTACCTCGCGCTCGAGAGCTTTAATTTGCGCTTTTGTCTTTTCGAGCGCCTCGCTCAGCGGAACGGATTTTTCGCTGTCGAGCCCGACGGTGCGGGTCCACGGCTCGTGCATGTTGAAGCTCTGGCGTGCTTCGACGGCTTCTTTGGCCAGCTTCATCAGGTATTGCACGGCCAC
>DASUEL010000047.1:0-5327 GCA_036275095.1 Bdellovibrionales bacterium | reverse complement strand
ATGACAGCGGTTTCTTGGTTAAAGGGACGTACCTTTTCACCGTGCAGCAAAAAGAAACGGTGGCCGGCACCGAAACCACCTACACCGGCGACGGGTTTCAGGTTGACCTCGGATACCTCTTTAAACTTGGAGCATCCGCATCCGTCGGACCGACCCTCGGCTACAAAACGGTTACCTACAAGAAAGCCAAGAGCGGAAGCACGGAAGTCGATTTGAGCCCGACACTCAAATACACGCAAATGCTGCTCCCGGGCCTCCAGTTCGCATTCGTATTCTAATCGCCTGAGTCTCAAATTGAGAATCACCGCAAAAGCCGCTCCCAGAGCGGCTTTTGTGCTTTAAGCTCTTCTTCTCACACCGAGAAATATCGCTCATAAAATCCAGCCGTTAGACGCCTGTCTAAAAAGTGACACTCAAATCCCCTTCATTGCGCGTGGGCCCTGGCCCCCCTCTTGCTCTTACATACAGTAAGAAACAGGAAGTTTTTAATGCGCATTAAACGAAAGCTCGCAACATTTTTAGCCTTTTTTATGGTCAGCTTGATCGGCCATGCCGCTATTCCTCCGCAAGAAGTGTTGGATACACGCACGATAAAACCCGTCTATTCGCTCGTAAAGGGCCTCCAGCCGGAGCATGTGGCGATGGTGATCCCGATGAACCTTCAGCCCGGCACCAACGACGAAAAGACCATCATGGCCCGGGTGATGGACCATAGCCTCAACACGTTCGTACAGGGCGATTTCTTCCGCGCAACCGAGCTTGGCAAGGCGGCTGATACCGTCGAGCAGGCTATGAAAACCGAAGTCACGTTCGGTGATGGCTACGACGACAATGGCGAGCCGTCGGTCATTCACAAAATCAACATGCAGTTTCAGGCACTCGAGCAGAAGGCGTTCGTCAGCTACTCGGGCCTAACGAATCTGAACCTGACTCTCGCGGCGGCCACCGGTTTCGACATTTCGATGAACCAGGCACTCGACGACTCGACGACTCTCGTGCTGACACATCAGACGCGCGATGCGCTGAGCGCGGCCAAGCTCATGTGGGCTAGGTGAGAGCGGCGACCGGCTGAAGCTGCTCGCGCCGCTGGGCGGGCTGGCGCGCTTATCTCAGGACTATCCAATAAACTGTTAATCCGTTGAATTGAGCGCTTTAAGTTTGAGTGGGCCGCTCGTATCGCCTTATTTGGCTATGGAAGTGGGTTGGCGGGAATGAGGCTTTGAGGCGAGTGCGGAGTGGGTGGCTTTTTGGGAATTCGCTTCGCTCTCTTGAACGAGTGGGTTTGGTGGCGGTGCGGGGGCTTTCCTTCTGGCGGATGGGTTGGTGGCGGTGCAAAGACTTTCCTTCTGGCGGATGGGTTGGTGGCGGTGCGGGGACTTTCCTTCTGGCGGATGGGTTGGGTGGCGGTGCGTGGACTTTCCTTCTGGCGGATGGGGTGGTGGTGGTGTGGAGACCTTCCGTCTGGCGGATGGGGTGGTGGTGGTGCGAAGACCTTCCTTCTGGCGGATGGGGTGGTGGCGTTAACTCTTGCTCAAGAAAATTTTCTTGGAACGGCTTTCGAAAAATTATTGACGTATTTTTTGCTCGCTATTCTCGCTTCTACTAAGATTTGTCTGAACCCGTGAGAGCGGGATTGAACGATTTCTTGGCTCGCTTTTACGAGACAATTAAAGCGTTTCACACCCGCTTCACAACGAACTTTCATTTCACCTCTGCACCTTGAAATTCGCACAAATATCGAGTTTTGAAACTCGTGATATGACGTTCTCACCTTATTCGCAGGAGGCCCTTTCATGAATCTTTCATGTTTTTCTGAAACTGAGCTCGTCGACGGACTGAAAGCTCGCGTTCAAACCGAGCGCAAGATCACGGCTGAAATCATCGCCTTCATTCGAGAGATCGATCGCAGGCGAACTTACCTCGACCACGGTGTCACGAGCCTGTTCGCCTTTCTCACGGACGTGATCGGTTACTCGCGATCCGCCGCACAGAGGCGACTCGAGGCCGCGCGACTTTCAGATGAGATTCCCCAAATGCACGAAGCCCTGAAATCAGGCGAGTTGAATCTCAGCCACGTATCGCTTCTAGCCCGGGCGCTCAAACAAAAAGAAAAAGAGGGAGCCACACCCGTCACAGCTACCGCGAAGCACGAGCTCATCGAGAAACTCAAAGGCCAATCGATCGAGCAAAGTGAACTCATCGTCACACAAGAGCTGGACTTGTCCCTCAAGACCCACGACGTTTGCCGTTACCAAAAAGATGAATCCATACGCGCTGAAATGACGTTTACCAAATCCGAACTTTCAGAGATCGAACGTGCGAAAAGCCTGCTTTCACATCAGCTCCGGAATCCCGAGCTCTCGGAGCTATTCATGTTTCTCGTTCGAGACTTGCTCAAAAAACGGGATCCGCTCAAGAAGCCCGTGCGCCGCCCGCCGCGGGCCGTGAGTCCGAGAACCACTCCCGATTCGGTACACACAGCGCAACAAGACCGGGACGAAAAAATTAATTCATTTCGAACCTCAACCAAGGCGCATTTTTGCAAGTCGTACGGGAACGTCTACACTATCAAGAAGAACAAGCGAGCTTACATCCCGAGTGAAATCATTCGAGCCCTTCATCAACGCGACCGGACCTGCCGGTGGATTGATCCTCGTACCGGCAACACTTGCGGCTCCGCTTATCAGCTCCAGTGCGATCACATCGTTCCGCTCTGGGCCGGAGGCACGAACGACGCCGATAATCTTCAGCTGCTCTGCTCGGCCCACAACCGGCTGAAATATGAGTTTGAATCGGAGGCAGCCGCAGGTCCAACAGACTTCGCCGGCGAATGCGCGCTCTAGGTTTGCTGAAACGCCCGCTCGATCAGGCGGCTCGGCATCGCGCCCTCGCGCAGGACTTCGATCTTACCGCCCGCGATCTTCACGACGGTGCTCCCCTTCGTCGAATCGGTCTTGCCTGGCCAGTTTGCCTTGGCCACCGACGGCGGGAGCCAATCGAGCTCGTCCATCGACTGCGCGGGCTTTTCGCCTGAGCGATTCGCACTCGTCGTGGTGATCGGGCTCGGATACGCCTTCATAAGCTCGAAAACGAAGGGGTGATTCGACAAGCGCAGGCCCACGAAACCCGTCCCGCCGTGCACGGCTTCAGGAACCAGCTCACGCGCCGGCAAAACGAAGGTGACCGGGCCGGGCCAAAATGCATGCATGAGACGCTCGATCGAGGCATCGAACACGGCGCACTCGCGTGCCATTCCGATGTCGGCGACGAGCAGGCTCATGGCTTTCGCGGCATCGCGCCCTTTGATGTCGTAGATCGACTCAACGGCCGCGCGAAACTTGATGTCGGCGCCGAGGCCCCAAATCGTTTCGGTCGGATACGCCAACACGCGCCCGCTCGCGAGCGCCGTACGGCAAAGCTTGATCATCTCTTCATGTCCATTGACCGGTTTGCTCATTCTCGCTCTCGCATGTTCAATGCCCGCTGTGTCTCGAACGTCAAGCGTTCGACCGCAGAATCTTCTGGCCGATATCTTTTCGCATCTGCTGCCCGAGCCACGACGCCTTCGAAGCCTGGGCGTAGGCATTTCGGATCGCCTCATCGAGCGAGGAACCGATGCCGATCGCATTCAAAACACGCCCGCCATTGGTGACCCAGCTTTCGCCGCGCTTCGCGGTGCCCGCGTGCAAAAAATAACTCGAGGCTGAATCCGCGAGCGGATCGCCCACGATCTCGATGTCTTTTTTGGGAGCCGCCGGATAGCCAGGAGCCGCAAGCACCACACAGGCGGCATGAAGCGGCTTCCAGCGCACTTCGGGCATCCCGCCTTGCGCGATCTCGCTGAACACGTCGGCCCAGTCGCCCTTTAGCAGCGGAAGGATGACCTGGCATTCGGGATCGCCGAAGCGGGTGTTGAACTCGAGGACCTGCGGGCCCTCTTTCGTGATCATCAGGCCCACGTACAAAACGCCGCGATAAAGCATCTTCGAATTGCCGAGCTCGCGCACGACCGGATCGAGCACGCGCTTTTTGATATCTTGCAGAAGGCCGGAATCGATTTTGAGAGGCGCCACGACGCCCATGCCGCCCGTATTCGGGCCCATGTCGCCGTCAGAAAGCCGTTTGTGATCTTGCGCGAGCGGCAGAATCTCGTACGACTCGGCATTGGTCAGAATGAGGCAGCTCAGCTCCCAGCCTTCTTGAAACTCTTCGAGCAGGGCACGCGCCCCTGCTTCGCCCAAAATCTTCTTTTCGAAAAAATCATGAGCCGCCTGCTCGAGCTGTTCGGCGTTTTCGCAGATGACGACACCTTTACCGGCGCACAAACCGTCGGCTTTTAGAACGTAAGGGGGAGCAAAGCTTCGCGCTGCCTTCATGGTCTCGGCAACTGTGCTCACTTCGAAGAATCGCGCGGTGGGAACGCCCGCCTGCTGCATGAATTTTTTCGCGAATATTTTCGAGGCTTCGAGTTGAGCCGATTTTTTGTCGGGGGCGAAAACCGAGACTCCCGCTTTGCGAAGCTGATCGCTCAAGCCGTCGGCAAGCGGCTGCTCGGGGCCGATCACGACGAGATCGAATCGCTCGTCTTTTACGAACTGAACGAGCGGCGGCCCGAGCTCGAGGCGCGGATGACACACAGCCTCTTGGCTCATCCCCGCGTTTCCGGGAACGGCATGGACCTCAGCGACCATCGCGCTATGGCTCAGCGCCCTGACCAGCGCATGCTCTCGACCCCCGGAACCGACGACCAAAACCTTCATAAGGCCTCACTCGAAAAAGTAGCCCATCATGGAGAGATTCACTGACTCTGTCAATTGACCGAAGCGCCGCTGCAGGCATAGTCTGGACACCATGGAATCTGATTTTCGCCTGCAAGACAAAACCGCCATTCTCACCAATGCGAATACGGCCCTCGGCCGCGCGATCGCGCAGCAGCTGGCCGCTCGTGGCGTCAATGTGGCCTTGGTCGGCTCCAACACCCGGGAGCTTTCGCGCTTGGCTGACGACATCATGAATCAGCGTGAAGTTCGCGAAGACGCCGGCCGCGCCGCCGCCATCGAAGCGCAGCCGAATCAGTTCGGCCAATTGCAGGACGCGGTCGCGAAAGCCGCCGAGCTTTTCGGAGGCATCGACATTTTCATCGACAACGCGCTGATGGAGAGGCCGCTGTCGTTTCTCAAAGAGTTCTCGACCCACCGGCTCGACGAGCTTCTCGATCACAATCTTCGCGCCACCGTCGTGCTCACGCACAAAGTCGCCCAATTCCTGAAAGCCCGTAAGCGCGGGCGCATACTTTATCTCGTACAAGATCTGCACCGCCTCGGGTT
>DASUEL010000046.1:0-5228 GCA_036275095.1 Bdellovibrionales bacterium | reverse complement strand
ATGAGCTGCGGGCCGCGAATGAGAATTTCGCCTGTCTCGCCGTTGGCGACTTCACGCCCGTTGTCGTCGACGATCTTCAGCTCCGTTCCGTCGAGCGGTAACCCCACGGTTCCGATCTTGCGCTTGCCGATCGGGTTGCCGCACGCGCCGGCGCTCGTTTCGGTGAGGCCGTAGCCTTCGAGAATGAACGCGCCGAACTTCGCCTCCACTTCTTCAAAGAGGCTCACCGGCATCGGCGCGCTCCCGCACGAACAGATCCGCAGCGTCGAGAGGTCGACAGGGTGCTGGTCGTGATAGTTCACGAGATGCTGATAAAGCGTCGGAACACCCGTGATCGCCGTCGCCTGATATTTTTGAACGGCCTGGAGCAAACCTTCGGGCGTGAACCGGTCCATCATCACGAGCGAGCTTCCGGCGACGAGCATCGACTGCAACGCCGCCACCTGACCGTTCGAGTGAAAAAGCGGAACCGAACACAAAAATCGGTCCTTCGGTGAAAGCTCTTTGCGCTTCGCGAGCTGAGTGGCGTTCGCGAACACGGCTTTCTCGGAGAGCATGACGGCCTTGGGCTTGCCCGTCGTGCCGCTCGTGAGCAGCATCAGCGCGGGGCCCTCGAGGGGGCGGCGCGCGGCGAGCGACCCGCAGCCGCTCTTCAGAAGCTCGGCGGGCGCCCAGGTCTTCCAGCGAGCACTCTTCATTGACGCGTTTTGCGGCTCGCCGATCACGAGACTCGGCTGCGTGAGATTGTAGGCATTTTCGACTTCATACGGCGTCCAACGCTGATTCACGAGCGCCGCGGTCGCGCCAGCCCACAAAATTCCGTAGAGCGAGATGCAAAAATCGAGACTGTTCGGAAGCCCCATCAAAACGCGGTCGCCGGGCCTCACGCCTTGCGCGACCAGCGAAGCGGCCATGCGCTTGGCGAGCTCGAGCGTTTCGCCATACGAAAGCTTCTGCTCGCCCTCGAAGAGAAAAGGCGACTGCGGAACCGATTTCGCGAAATCGTGAAGGGATCCTAATAGTGACATGGCGTACTCCTTCCAGTCCGGGGCGCGCCAGCCCTCGCGAGCCGTGTGGCCGGCCGGCCGCGGCTCCCTACCGGCGCCTTCAAATGAGCGGCTCGGGCACTTGCTTCTTCAAAAGATTGCGCGCGATGATCTCGGTCATGATTTCAGGCGAGCCTTGCGCGAACGACCAAATCTTGGCGTCACGGTAATAACGCTCGACCGTGTATTTTTGAGTTCCGCCGAAGCCGCCGTAAACCGTGAAGGCCGTATCGGCCGCGAACAGCATGGCCTGGCTCGCCGCGAGTTTCGCGTGCGCGGTCTCGAGCGAGTGCGGCTTGCCCTGATCGGCCGTCCAACACGCCTTCCACGTGAGCCAGCGGGCCGCTTCGATCTTCATTTCAGCTTCGGCCATCGGAAAGCGCAGCGCTTGATACTCGCCCAGCGGCTTTCCGAAGCTCAAGCGATTCTGGCCGTACCAAACGGCCGCGTCGAGCGACGCGCGCGCAAGGCCGATGAAGCCCCCGCAAAGCGTGGTGCGGGTTTTGTCGAGCGTTTGCAGCGCGATCTTCAAGCCCTGCCCTTCTTCGCCCACGCGGTTGAAAAGCGGAACGCGCACGTCGTGCAACTCGACTTCCTCGTCTTGATGGCCTCGGAGACCGATGCACGGGATCGCGTCGACGATCTTGAAGCCCGGCCGGCTCGTCTCGACCATGAACGCGGTGACGCCTTTGGCGCCGGCGCTCGGGTCGGTCTTGGCGAAGACCATCACGAAATCCGAGATTCCGGCGAAGCTCACGTAGCGTTTGGCGCCGTTGAGCACGTAGCCGTCGCCATCGCGAACGGCGGTCGTGTGCATGTTCGCGGGGTCGCTCCCGACACCGGGCTCAGTGAGCGCGAACGCAGAGTTGATGTTGCCCTTGGCGACTTCCGGAAGCCACGTCGATTTTTGCTTTTCGTTTCCGCCGATGAGAACGGCACCCGAGCAAAGGGCCGCGGCTTCAAGGAGCGCGATCACGACGGGCGCATGTCCGTTCGCCGTGACCTCTTCCATCATGATGGCCTGCTCGAGCACGCTGCGCTCGGTGCCGCCGTATTTTTTCGGAATCGGCATCGCCGGGTATCCTTGATTTCCGAACTCCTTCCAAATCCCTTTCGGGAGCGTGTCGGAGGAATCCATCTCGCGCGCTTTCGGCGCGATATAGCGAGCCGAGAACTCGGCGACTGATTTGCGGTAAGCTTCTTGCTCGGCGGTCAGCTGAAATCCGAATGACATGTTCTTCTCCTCAAGACTTTAAGCGCGCGCGGCCCGCAGCTTCGAGGTGCGGCGGCCCGGGCGGCGTCTGGCGACTTTCGATTCGTTTGAAATCAAGAAGCTCATGGCTCCTCCTCACTGGCCCGGCGCTGGGGCACCGATCATCTCCTGTTACCTGGCCCGGCGCTTAGGCGCCGAGCATTTCCTGTTACCTGGCCCGGCGCTTAGGCGCCGAGCATTTCTTTGGCAATGACCATACGTTGAATTTCGCTGGTGCCTTCGACGATGCGGTAGAAGCGCGCTTCGCGGTACATGCGTTCGATCGGGAATTCTTTCATGTAGCCCATGCCGCCGAAGATCTGAACGGCGCTGTCGGCGATGAAGCCCAACGCTTCGCTCGCGAACAATTTGGCGATGCCCGCCTCTTTGCGCGTGCAGCGCTCTTTGTCGACGAGCCAGGCGGTGTTGTAAGCGAGAAGCCTAGAGGTGTAGAGGCGCGTCTCCATATCGGCCAGCATGAACTGAATGCCCTGGTTCGCGGCAATCGGTTTTCCGAACTGCTCGCGAAGCTTCGCGTACTTCACCGATTCAGTGAGAAGCCGCTGGCTCAAGCCCACGGCGGCGGCGGCCAGCATCACGCGGCCGTGCGCGAGCACTTTCAGCGCGAGCTTGAGGCCGAGGCCCTCGGGGCCGACACGGTTTTTGACAGGTATGCGGCAGTCTTCGAAGGTGAGCTCGGCCGGCGCGTACCCGCGCGGGCCCATGGTCTCTTGAATTTTGCTGACGTGAAAACCGGGTGTTCCCCTCTCGACGATGAACGTCGACACCCGGTCTCGCGCTTTAGGATCTGGGTTGGTCACGGCCATCACCGTGATGACGTCGGCGCTCGACCCGTTCGTCACGAAGTGCTTGATGCCGTTCAAAACGTAGTGGTCGCCGTCGCGCGTGGCCGTGCAGCGAAGCGCTGAGGTGTCTGAGCCCGCGTGCGGCTCGCTCAATGAAAACGCCGAGATGATCTCGCCAGAAGCCATCTTCGGCAAATAATAGTTCTTCTGCTCTTCACTGCCCGACATGATGATCGATTGGGAGCCTAAGCCGATGTTGTTGGTGACGAGCGAGCGATAGACGCTGTGGCTCCAGCCAAGCTCTTCGATGATCAAAGCGGTCGTGAGGCAATCGAGGCCGAGGCCCCCGTACTGCTCGGGAATCGTGAGACCAAAAAGGCCCATTGATTTCATCTTGGCGAGTACATCCTGCGGAACTTTGCCCGTTTCCTCGATTTTGTACTCGTTCGGAATGAGCTCGTTTTGAACTAGGTCGCGAATGCCATCCCGGAGCGCCACCGCCTCTTGCGGCAGATCGAAATCCATCACTTCACCTCTTCGAAGTAAAAGTCGGTCACGCGCCCGACCCGCTCTTTTTTGAAGACGGCTTTGACTTTCATGCCGACGACCGCCTTGGACGGGTCATCCATCTCCACATTCGAAAGCGTCACGAAATCGGTTTTGTCGAGGCGAATGTACGCGCAGACCACGGGTGTTCGGCCCGTGATCATCGAGGTGCCCTTATAGATCGTCGTGAACGACTCGATCACGCCCGTGCCCGGAAGCTCGATCCACTCGGTCTCGCCATAGCAGCGCGAGCAGTTCTTGCGGGGCGGGCAGTACGTGAAATCGCACTTCGCGCATTTCGCACCGAGCAGCTTTCCGTAATCGCGGAGCGCGCGAAAAAACGGCGACTGGCCGCCGTAGGTGTACTTGTAGGTGATGCGCATGACATCCGGAATCTCGAGGGGCTCGAAAAGGTCTTTCTTCTCCGCGAATTCGGGCGCGAAGGCCTTCTCCACCGCCGAAGGGGTCACGCCGATGCGCGAGGCTTCGGTCTCGACCCACTTCGTGCGCTCGGGCGGCTGGTAAGTCCAATTGTCGGTGAGGTTTTTCTTAGACATTGTAGCCATCCTTTGAAAGTACGAATGAAACCGTCCAGGCGCAGCCGATGCCGCCGATGTTCTGAATCATGCCGCGGCGGGGGTCGTCGAGCTGGCGGCCCGTCGCGCGCCCTTGCAGCTGCAGCGCGATCTCGATCGTCTGCATGATGCCCGTGGCTCCCACCGCGTGGCCGCAGCCGATGAGGCCGCCGCTCAAGTTGACCGGGAAGTCCCCGTCGGGTTGGGTCACGCCTTTTTCGATGAGCTTTCCGCCTTCGCCTTCTTCGCAGATGAAGCAGTCTTGGTACGCTAGAATCTCGGTCGCGGTAAACGCGTCGTGCATTTCGGCGAGATCGAGCTCCTCGCGGGGCTTCGTGATGCCGGCCATTTTGTACGCGCGCTTGGTGGCGAGCTTGCTTGCTTCGAACGTGTAGAGATTGTCGCGATTACCCATGATCGCGTAGTCGAGCGAGGCGCCCACGCCATCGATCCAAACGGGGTTCTTGCAGAGCTGGCGCGCCTTCTCTTCGCTGGCGAGAATCACGGCGCTCGATCCTTCGGAGTAGAGGCAGTTGTCGTAGAAGCGAAACGGATACGCGATCATCGGCGACTCGAGCACCTCTTTCATCGTGAGCGTCTTGCCGCTTTGGGCGATGGGGTTCTTCGCCGCGTTGGCGTGGTTTTTCACCGACACCATGGCCATCTGCTCGGCCGTCGGGTTTCCGTATTTTTTCTGGTGCGCGATCGTCGCGAGCGCGAAGCTTGCGGCGGCCGTACGTCCCGTGGGCTGCTCGTAGGTCATGTCCGCGGTGAATGAAATGCTCTTCAAAGCCTCGGGGGTGGCGGAACCCACATTGTAGTCGTAGCAGTCGCTGCACTTTTCAACGCCGAGCACGAGGTTGATGTCGCTCTGGCCCGAGGCGATTTCCATGAAGCCCGCGCGAATGGCCGCGGCACCCGTCGCACCCCCGGTGTTCACGCGCATGGCGGGCTTCCCGCCTAGGCCGAGATAGTCGTGCACGTAGAGGTCAGGCTGAACTTG
>DASUEL010000045.1:0-2424 GCA_036275095.1 Bdellovibrionales bacterium | reverse complement strand
GGCACGAGCGCGCCGAGCTGCCTCGAGGGCGGAACACTCGAAGTGGGCGGCAATCTCGAGCTCGTCGACTGCCTCGCCGGCGGCACCACGGCCATCACGCTCAATGGAACAGGCAATCAAACGATCACACACTCGGGCGGCATTGCTCCGGGCGGCACGTTCACTGTCAATAAACCTTCGGGAACGACGACGCTCGCGACGAATCTGGTGCTCAACACCGCCGGCCAAGATCTCGTGATCGCGGGCTCGGGCAACTTCGACATGTACGGCCGCACTCTTACGGTCAACGACAACATCACTCAAAACGGGCCTCGCATCCGCCTGAACGGCGACGAGACGGTCAACCGCGCTTCATTCACGCCGACCTCCGGAGTCGTTCAGTACGTCGGCGCCGGCACCTACACGGGCTTCCCGTTCGGCAACACGTACGCTGACTTCGAAATCAATTTCACCGGCACATTCACCATGACGGGCCCGTTGTCGGCAAAAAGACTCGCGATGGGCCACGCAGGAGGCGTTCTGAATGCCGCGGGTCACAGTATCACCGTAACAGACTCGTTTATCCTGGCGGCCGCCTCGAATTTCAATCACGGAAACAACACCGTGTACCTGCGTCCGACGGCGGGCACGAACATGTGGTTCGCTGGACCCGCCAATTTCTATAACCTCGACATCGGCACGACTTCAGCCGCCGGCATTTACTTCAGCAACAACGTCAACATAACGGTGGCGAACAACCTCGTGATGACCGGCGCCGCGGGCCAGCTCCTCACGCTTCATGGCTATTATGCGCCCACGCGCTGGAGCATCAACCCGCAAGGCACGCGCACGATCGGTTACCTCGCGGTTCGAGACTCGAATAACACCAACACGACCTATATTAACGCTTACAACACCAATTCAACCGATTTGGGAAACAACGTCGGCTGGAACTTCGCCGCCAACAGCGCGCCGGTCGCCGTCGCCGATACGTATTCGGTCGACGAAGGCGCCTCCGCCACCACGCTCGACGTGAAGGCGAATGATACGGATTCGAACGGCGACGCGCTCACGATCACGGCAGCGAGCGACCCCGCCGGCGGCACCACGTCGGTCGTCGCGGGCGTTCTCTCGTACACGCCCGACGCCGGCTTCAACGGCGTCGACACGTTCACCTATACGCTCTCCGACGGCACGACGACCGCGACCGGAAACGTCACCGTCAAAGTGATGAACCCGTTCACGTGGGACGGCGGCGGCGGCGACGCCAACTGGACGACCGGCGCCAACTGGCACGGCAACGCCGCGCCCAACAACACGCAAACCGCGATCTTCGACGGCACCTGCTCGGCCAACTGCAACCCGACGATCGACGCGTCGATCACGGTTGCCGGAGTCAAGATCGCCTCCACCTACTCGGGCACGATCGCGCAAGGCGCCGGCAACACGATCACCGTCACCGGCGAATGGAACCAGGCCGGCGGCGCGTTCGACGGCAACAATGCCGACATCACGCTCACCGACTGGGTCATGAGCGGCGGCAGCTTCGAAGCCACCACGGGCACGATGACCGTGATCGACGACATCACCGTTTATGGCAACCCCACGTTCGCCCACAACAACGGTTCGTTCGTCATCGGAAACAACGACGCGGTTTCGAGCTCCGTCGATACCGAGCGCGATGACGCCGCAAATTTCGAGTTCTACAACCTGCGCCTGTACAAGAGCACCGGCGCTATCGTGTTCGCCGTCAACGGCAATCTGATCGTCGCCCGCAACGAGTTCGTCTGCGATGCCGGCGGAGCGGCCGAAGGCTATCCGGGAATTTTCGCCTACGGAAACGTGACGGTGAATCAATATTGCGACCGCTTGAACGTGCGCTTCACCGGCACGGGCAACCAGACGTTTACGGGCTCGGCCAGCTCCTCGCTCATGGGCATTCAGAACTACAAATCAGGCGGCGTCCTGAGCCTTGCCGGCACGATTCGTCTCAACGGCGACTGGAACAGCAACGTCAGCGGCGGCGCCACGATGAACGCGGGCACGTCGACCGTGCGGTTCGGCCATTACACTTGGGGCGGCCCGGGCCTTTCGACCGTTCGTACGCAAGGCGAGGCGTTCAACAACGTCGTGTTCGAAAAAACAGCCACGAACCACGTAAGCGTCGACGGCGACACGCCGGTGAACGGAAGCCTCACGATCAATCAGTGCGCCGGCTGCCAGGTCGACGGCAGTACGCTACGCGTTCGCGGCGCTTTCACGCACACGGCCGGCGGCGGCGGCACGGCGGCGATCACGCTCGACGGCACGGGCGCGCAGACGATCACGCACACGGCCGGCACCATGCCGTCAGGCACGTTCACGATCAACAAGACGTCGGGCACCGCCACGCTGGCGACCAACCTGACATTGAGCGCGGCGGGCCAGGATTTGGTCGTTCAAGCC
>DASUEL010000044.1:0-6700 GCA_036275095.1 Bdellovibrionales bacterium | reverse complement strand
ATCGGTATCGGTGGTGCCGACGATCACCATTTCGTTTCTCGGAATTACGAATACGATTCGTTTATCGGCGCGGGTCGACATGACCACGGCATCGTTCACCGGAAGCTTCGCGCGCTCGAGGATCACGTGTACGCCCTTCGTGGGGCGTAGGATGTCCTTCCAGTTTTTGAAAAGCGAATGGCCGAGCCTGTCCGTCCATGGCCCGACTGTGCTGACGATGTGTCGCGCGCGTAACTTGAACGTACGTCCTGATCTTTGATCGGCGCAAATGACCGCCGTGACTTTCTCGCCGGTGAATTCCGCACCCGTCGCAGCGACGTAGTTCGCGCAAACGGCGCCGAGCTCATTGGCCGAGCGAAGCGTCGCGTGCACGAGGCGATCGTCGTCCATGTAGGCGTCTGAGTAGACATAAGATCCGCGTAATCCTTTTTCGTTCAAATGCGCGACCCGTTCCACGGACTCGGCTGGGCTCAGGAACTCGTGCATCTTCGCTTCGAACATCGCGAGAATGTCGTAGAGCCACATGCCCACGCCCATCAGCCATGGGCTGACGCGATCGCCTTCGAAGATCGGGAGCACGAACCGCAGCGGATGCACCAGATTAGGCGCCATTTCGTGCAAAATCCTGCGCTCCGAGAGCGCCTCGAAGACCAGCTTGAACTCTTTGTTCTCGAGGTAGCGAATGCCGCCGTGAATGAGCTTGCTCGAGCGTGAGCTCGTGCCGAACGCGAAATCCCGCGCCTCGATGAGCGCGACTTTCATGCCTCGGCTTGCGGCATCGCGCGCGGCGCCGGCGCCGGTGATCCCGCCGCCTATGATTGCGAGGTCGAACTCCTCCGATTCCATTCGCTTTATGTTCTCAGCGCGAGTGCGAAACGAAAATTCTTTCATGTGCGTACTTTCGTGGTGCGAAACTCGATGATGGAGTCGCCGATTTTTTGCCCGCCTGATTGCGTGAGCGCCGCCCGCAAGTCTTGATTGTCGGCGAACAAGACGCTCTGAAGGTGTTTATCGCGCCCGTAACGGCGGGCGAGCTCGATGAGCTCGAGTTTGACGTTCTCGTCAGCCGCCGCGAGATGTTCCACCCATAACGTTTGGGTGTAACCCCGAAAGAAGATCAAAGGCTGCGCGAGAAAATAACCGGCGAGCTCCTCGGAGCCCGAGGTCTTACGCCAGGCGCCGAAACACCAGCCTTTCGGCAGATAATGTTCGAGCGACTCCCGCCTCCATGGCGCATGCCACGCCATCACCATCGCATCGTGTTCTGGAATCTGAAGCCCAGCGAGAAGCTTTTGCTCGAGCGCGACGACGTGGTCGAGTTCTGAAATGTCGAGGACACGGTAAGCAAGCTCCATGAGGAAAGCTCCAGCGGGCGGGTTTCGATCGTAACGAAGCCGAATGCGAAGGCTTGAAATTAGAGCCTCGTTAAACTACTGTCTTCGCATGTTTTCAAAATTCCCCGCCGCGGTCAAACCATTCTCCCAAGAGCTGATCAACGAAATATTCGCCGGAGTCGAGCGCGAAAAGAAAGCGCGTCCGAGCGGGCCATGGTACGCGGCCTTCGATGCCGACGGAACGCTCTGGAGTTTCGACGTCGGCGAGACGTTTTTTCAGTATCAGCTCGACCACTGCGGGCTCAAAGATTTGCCGCCCGACCCGTGGGAAAAATATGAAGATATGAAGAAGAACAATCCGCCATGGGACTGCATGTGGCTTGCGCAAATCAATAAGGGTGTTCCCTACGCCCAGCTTCAGAAATGGGCCATCGACTGCTTCAAACGTCTGCCTCGCTTCGAATACTTTCAGTTTCAGAAAGACTTGATCGAAGGACTTCGCGGGCGGGGCGTCGAAGTTTATGTCGTCACCGCCTCGGTTCGCTGGGCCATGCTGCCGGTCGTCCGCGACATTTATGATGTCCCTGAAGACCGCGTGCTCGGAATTGAAACTCATATCCGCGACGGAATCATCACCGATGAACCGGTGCATCCCATTGTATGGGGCCCCGGTAAAGCCGAGGCCATTCTGAAAGCCACGGGGGGCGTGCGCCCGCTCCTATCGTGCGGCAATTCCATGCTCGATCTGGGCCTTTTGGAATGCGCCTCGCAGGCGCGTGTCACCATTAATTCTCATCCGCCAGGTACCGACGGCTATTCGACGGAGAGCCGCCTCGCAGAGCAGGCGCGCAATCGGGGCTGGCTCACTCACCAAACTTATTGATTACGCCCGTTTCGCGGGGCTAAGATCCGCCTCATATGAACTTAAAAGGCCAAAAAGCATTAATCGTCGGAGTCGCAAACGAGCGCAGCCTCGCATGGGCCATCGCTCAAAAACTTCATGAAGCCGGTTGCGAGCTGGGGTTCACCTATCTCGATGAACGGCTCGAAAAACGCGTGCGTCCACTCGCCGAGAGCGTCGGCGCCACGCTGATCGCGCCGTGTGACGTTGCGAGCGACAAGTCGGTCGCCGACCTGTTCACGACGGTCAAAGAGAAGTGGGGCTCGCTCGATCATCTCGTTCATTCGGTTGCGTTCGCAAATCGCGAAGACCTCGATGGCCGGTTCATCGATACGTCCCGCGACGGTTTCAGGCTCGCGCTTGACGTGAGCGCGTACTCGCTGCTTCCGCTCGCCAAACACGCGGAGCCGTTGATGGAGTCTCGCGGCGGCGGCAACATCATCACGCTTTCGTACTACGGCGCCGAAAAAGTCGTGCCGAACTACAACGTTATGGGCGTTGCCAAAGCCGCCCTCGAGGCCTGCGTGCGCTATCTCGCATATGACATGGGCCCGAAGAAGATTCGCGTGAACGCCATTTCGGCCGGTCCCGTCAAGACGCTGGCGGCGGCCGGTATTCGCGACTTCCGCACGATGCTCTCGTCAGCGGCCGAAAAGACGCCGCTTAAAGAGAATATTTCGGCTGACGACGTCGGCGAGCTGGGCGCGTTTTTGTGCGGGCCCGGCGGCCGCCATATTACGGGCGCCACAATGTACGTCGATAGTGGCGCGCATATTCTCGCTTAAAAATCGATTGGCTCTAAAACTTAGTGCCAATGCAGCACATTTCAGTGTGAACAAATTCAAACAGTTTGTTTCGTCTTGCCTGGCGCGTGAGCCGTGATTATCCTCCCTCGCATGCCGGGGAGGAATACATGAGCAAAGGCCTCAAGAGACTGCTGATCGCCATATTTCTGATTCCCGCACCCGTGCGGGCCGATTGGGCCGCCGACCTTAAAGTGCAAGTCGATAAAGAGGTCGCGCAAAACTTCAAGAATCAAAGCCAGGTAGGGCTCGTCCTCGCGATCCTCCGTGAAAACGACACGCAGATATGGGCTTACGGGGAGCGCGTCGCCAAGAGCGGCGAGCTGGTGCGAGGGAGCTCCTTCTTCGAGATCGGTTCGATCACCAAAACGTTCGTCGGCACCTTGCTTGCGCTGGAGGTGAATCGGGGCCGCATCAAATTGACCGATACTGTCGAAACATTGTGGCCCGCTCTCAAAGGTACGGACGCCGGCCGCATCACGCTCGAGCAGTTGGCAACTCATACGTCGGGCCTTCAGCGCGATCCAAGCAATTTAGTCTTTGATGTTGAAAATCCGCTGAAGGGCTACACTGAGGCGAAATTGCTCGAGATGCTGAAGCAGCACAAAGAGAACGGCAGCCTTCCGCGGCCGTTTTCCTACTCAAATCTCGGCCTGGGTGTTCTCGGGCACCTGCTGAGCGTGAAGCTCAATGCCATGACGTTCGAAGCGTATTTGTCAAAAAATCTCACCGGGCCGCTCGGCCTCAGCGACATCCGTCTACGAGTAAACGGTGCGGATCAAAAGCGTCAGGCCTCGGGGCATGATGAGTTTTTGCGTCCACTTGCGCCCATCGAGCTCGGGGTGCTTGATCCCGCCGGCACGTTGAAGGCGACCGCGATCGCGATGATCACTTACGCCAAATTCAACTTGCGCGATCCGACCGATGAGCTGTCGAAAGCCGCGGCCTTCGCGCGCGAGCCGCGCGTGCCCGTCAGCAAAGAATCGAGAATCGGCTTGACGTGGTTCAATTATGAAGTCGCAGGCCGCAAGCTCGTAGGCCACGATGGCGCGACGTTCGGACACCGCGCCGTGATGCTGCTTGAGCCGGCCACTAAGTCGGCTTTCGTGCTGCTCGTCAACACGGCCAACAGCCCGTCTTGTATCTGGACGGCGGTTGTGGGCTTTCCCTGCCAGGTACGAGAGTGGGCGAAGGTTGATCCGGCTCTTCAACAAACGTTGGCTGGCACGTATCATTCGGCCCTGCTATCCACGTCCGCCACGATTCAAATGATTAATGGCTTTTTCGGCGGTCAGCTCCCAGGCCAGCGGCCGTTTCGCATGTGGGCCGTGTCCAACTACGAATACGCGATTCCGCCTGTGCAGGCGACGGTCGTCTTCGAAAAGGATGTCACGGGTGTCGGCGACAGATTCGTGCTCAGCCAAAATGGCGGGACGTATGAGTTCAAAAAATCGTCGGAAGCCGCTTTTGAGGCTCTATTCAAGAGCGGAAATCGCGCCTCTGTGAGCCCGCTGCGGGACGAGCCTTCCCAATTGTTCGAATGAATCTATAGAAAAATTTTTGTAGTGCCCAATGATTAGACATGCATTGGGCAACTGAGGCGCTTGGACGAGTCTGGTACAGACCTTGCTCTTGGACTCCACTGTCAAAAACAGAATTGGGAGGACCTATGCAGAATCTCGCTCGTCTACTTACCGTGTTCATGTTGGCGTTCGGTATATCGCAGGCTCGCGCCGAGGACATCGGGTGGCGAGGCTTGCTCGCGTCCGAAAATCTTGGTTGGGATGTGTGGGAATTCAAGACCGGCGATCTGAATAATGACGGCTTGAACGACGTGGCTGTCCAGGTCGCACGTTACGTTCCGGCCAACAACCCGTACATTCCGGGTTCGCAAGATACGATACAAGGCCTTCGCATTTATTTTCAGCAGCCGAACGGTAAATACGTGCTGGCCGCGGCGGCAGAGGAAAAGGTCCTCACGGGTGCCACCGAGCTGCTGATCCTATACGGGCGGCTATATCTCAACTCTTACCATGGCAGCGGCGACGATCTATGGGACGGCCAGACGGGGTGGGCCTACGACACCTCGACCAAAACTTTCGAGCTGATCGAAGCGAGCGAAACCCATGCTGATGACGGCGAGGGGATCCACGACGACGAGCTCCCGCCCGCGGAGCGTAAAGGGCGCAAACGCAAGCTGCGCGCCGGTGAGCGCTACCTTATGCGTGATCGCGCGAAGTGCCCAGCCGCTAAACTCGAGACGTTCAACGCCTACGAGTTCTTCTTCGATATGAAGATTTGCCAGTAAGAAAACCCAGGGCGAACCGGAAGCGCCGGTTCTTACCCCTTGCCGATGATCGAGGCCATGTCGTGGATCTCTTTTGGTGCCTTCGAGGTCATGACCTCACAGCCCAAGTCAGTGACCACGACATCGTCCTCAATGCGTACACCGAGCCCGCGAAATTCTTTGGGCGCGTCTTGGTCGTCGAGCGGAACGTAAAGCCCGGGCTCGACGGTGAAGCACATGCCAGGTTCGAGCCGCCGCGATTCGCCTTTGATCTTGTAAAGACCGCAATCGTGTACGTCCATGCCGAGCCAGTGTGAGACCCCGTGCGGATAATACTTTTTGAACAACTGTTGCTCAATGATGTGATTGGCCGAGCCCTTCAAAATTCCAAGCTCAAGAAGAGCGTCCGTCAACATCTCGATGGTTGTATCTTGCATCGACTTGAACGCGATGCCTGGCCGGATCATCTTGAGGATCGCCTTTTGGACCTGAAGCACTTTCTCGTAGAAACGAGTCTGCACGTCGGTAAACCGCCCACTGACGGGAAACGTGCGTGTGATGTCGCCGGTAAAATGGTTGTACTCGGCGCCTGCGTCGATCAAGAGCAGGTCTCCCTCTTTGCAGGGCTGATCGTTGAAAACGTAATGCAAAGTCGTGGCGCTGGCTCCTGATGCGACGATGGAGCCGTAGCCGTCACGTGGTGATCCGTGCATGCGGAACGTGTATTCCACGACGGCTTGCACCTGGCGCTCATTCACGCCGGGATGAGTGAACTTCATCGCGGCCACGTGGCCTTCGGCCGAGATCTCACACGCGCGGCGAAGCCATTCGAGCTCAATGGGCTCTTTTTTCAAACGCATTTCGCCGAGAATCTCGGACGAGTCGATAATGGGGAGCAGACCCGTGCCACTGCGGCCCTGTTTGATCCGGACCGATTCGAGCGCACGCTGAAGGTGCCCGTCGAACTCGGTGTTCCAGTAAAGGCGATAGTAGACTTTCTCGACGCCTTCGAGGAGCGTCGGCAGAACTTTATCGATTTCGTCGAACGGATAAGCTTTGTCGACGCCGAACTCCCGCTCAGCGCCTTCAGGCCCGTAGCGGAATCCGTCCCAGGTTTCGCGATGAACGTCTTTTTTGCGCACGAACAGCACATACTCGGGTGTCATCCCGGGCCGAAGCACCAGTACGGATTCGGGCTCTTCAAAGCCCGTCAGATAATACAAGTGGCTGTCTTGCCGGTAAGGAAAGTGCACGTCGTGATTGCGGATCAGCTCGGGATGCGCGGGCACGATGACTGCCGCGCCTTGAGTCTGCGCCGCTAGGCGCTCGCGTCGCTTCTTGAAAATTCCGGGATCAATCGTAGGGCGTCTCATGG
>DASUEL010000043.1:0-3954 GCA_036275095.1 Bdellovibrionales bacterium | reverse complement strand
CAAAGAAACGTCGTTCACGATCAAAACCAGAAGTATGTGCTTGAGCGCATCTTTTGGTTTTGTTCCCATCGGAACGAACGAAGTCACTACCGCCACTTCGCCTTCGAAGTCGGTGCCGTGGCCGAAATCAATTTGCGGAATGTCTTCACGAGGCGCGAGAAACGTGTCGCTTCCGCCCTGATACATCAGCGGGACGGTGAGGAGCGTCTCGGGCAGCGGCGCGTTTCGCGCCTTGCGGACCAATTTCACGTGCTGAATGTACGCGGAACCATCGACCCACTGAAATGCGCGCGGAAGGGGCGAGTGGAACGAGTTTTCATCGACGGCGAAGGCGCCATGCGCCTGGCCCGCATTCAGCTCATCGTAGATTTTTTGAAGCTTCGGCGCCGATTCGCTCCACGTTTCGATCGCTTCGCGAATGCTCGGAACGAGGTGGCTGATTTTGACCGCCTGTTTATTGTCGCGGCTGACCACGACGGGTTCGCCATCTAGCTTCTTTGGATGTTTCAATGAGCCGAGTTTCATGTCCTCTTTTTACGTGGACATCAAAACACCGTCAACATAAGGTCGCCCTATGGCGAATGACGTAATTCTATATTCGTATTTCAGAAGCTCCGCGGCCTTTCGAGTGCGCACCGCCCTCAACTTGAAGGGTATTCCCTACGAGCAGAGAGCCGTTCACCTCGTCAATAACGGTGGCGAGCAATACAAAGACGAATATACGAAAGTAAATCCAATGAACGAAGTCCCGGCCCTGGTTCACAACGGGCGCGCGATCGGCCAATCCGTCGCGATCATCGAATATCTCGATGCCGTTTGGCCCAGTCCACGGTTGTACCCCGCCGATCCTTATCGTGCGGCACTCGTACGCCAAGCCGTCGAGAACGTGAATGCCGGAGTTCACCCCGTTCAAAACTTGAAGGTGCTGAATGAGCTCGAGCGCCGCTTCGGGCTCAAGCAAGAGGGCAAGAACGAATGGGCCGCCTATTGGATCGACCGCGGTTTCAGGGGCATCGAGCGCTTTTTGTCGAAGAACGCCGGCCACTATTCGGTCGGAGATGAGGTGACAGCCGCCGATCTTTATCTCATTCCGCAGGTGCTGAATGCCCGGCGCTACAATGTCGATTTGACGCCGTTCCCGACGATTCAACGGGTCGAGGCCGCATGCATGAGACTCGAGGCCTTCATTCGTGCTCATCCGCGAAATCAGCCCGATACGCCCGACGATCAAAAATGAAATTCGAACGCGTCTATTCGGCTTCACCCTGGGAAGCGAAGGTTGGTTACTGCCGCGCGGTTCGCGCCGGAAATCTGATCTTTGTCACGGGAAGCGCACCTATCGGTGACGACGGAAAATTGTTTGCGCCCGGGCGCCCGTATGAACAGGCCCGACGCTGCATCGAGATCATCGAAACGGCAATCAAGGGGCTGGGCGGCGAGCTTTCCAACGTCGTCCGCACGCGGATGTTCGTGACCGACGTTTCGCTTTGGGCGGAGTTCGGCCGCGCTCACCGGGAGTTTTTCGAAAAACATCCGCCCGCAACCAGCATGGTGCAAGTCGCGGCGCTCATCGAGCCCGGCATGTTGATCGAAATCGAAGCGGATGCGGTGCTTTAACCGGTGCGCTGGCGGGTCGGCTCAGACGCGCGAGCGGGGAAGAGCTCCGTCAGCTTGTCGAGCGCGCGCAATTTCGTGACGGGCCGGAGTATGTAGCCGTCGTGGATTTTGTCGTCGAGCTTTCGGATCGTGCCCACGTCCTCGGGCAGCGCCATGAAGACGAAGGGTATCTCAGGACGGTGAGATGAGACGCGTAGCTCTTTGAGGTAGTCAGTCTGACCCACACGCGGAGCCGCGACGACGAGCGATACGGGTTTCGAAGCCACGTGCGCGTTCGCTTCTTCGACCGAGCCCGCCTCATAAACCGTGCAACCGAGCTCCTCAAAAACAGCGCGCGCCAAAATACGGCTGGCCCGGCACTCATCCACCAAAACGACAAATTCCATGAACATCTCATCGGAACTCGCCGCAAGTTAGATAAGTACGACAAAAGCCCAGCGTCCGCCGGAGCACCGAGGCCCGAGAGCCGAGAGGGAACCCCCGCCCCCTGATTCACCTCATGCGTAATTTTTAGATCTAGCTTAAGTGTACGCCTCGAGCGGCGGACATGCGCAGATCAAATTGCGATCGCCAAGGGCCGCGTCGATACGGCTGACCGGCGGCCAGAACTTGTGCTGCACGACGTGCGGCGCCGGAAACGCGGCCTTTTGACGCGAGTACGGATGCGTCCAGTTTTCTTTGGTGAGCGTCTCGGCCGTGTGGGGCGCGTTTTTCAGCGGGTTGTCTTTTGGATCCATGCGCCCCTCTTCGACCTCGCGAATCTCGTTGCGGATCGAAATCATGGCGTCGCAAAACCGGTCGAGCTCGGGCTTCGCTTCGCTCTCGGTCGGCTCGATCATCATTGTGCCGGCGACCGGGAATGAAATCGTCGGAGCGTGGAAGCCGTAATCCATCAGGCGTTTCGCGACGTCTTCGACGTCGATGCCCGTGCGCTCTTTGATGTCGCGCATGTCGATGATGCATTCGTGCGCCACTTGCCCATGCTTGCCTTTGTATAAAACCGGGAAATGGGGCTCGAGCCGTTTGGCGATATAGTTCGCGTTCAGGATCGCGATTTGCGTCGCGCGCGTCAGGCCTTCTCCGCCCATCATTCGAATGTACGCCCAAGGGATCACGAGAATGTTCGCGCTGCTCCACGGAGCGGCCGCGATGCTGCCCACGCTCTTCTCCCCGCCGTTCGAAATGACCGGGTTCGAAGGAAGATAAGGCGCCAGATGTTTTTTCACGCCGATAGGGCCCATGCCTGGGCCGCCGCCGCCGTGGGGAATGCAAAAGGTCTTGTGCAGGTTGAGATGAAGCACGTCGGCGCCGTAATCGGCCGGGCGGCAAAGCCCGACTTGCGCGTTCATGTTCGCGCCGTCCATGTAAACCTGGCCGCCGAAGTCGTGCACGATTTTGCAGATTTCGGTGATGTGCTCCTCGAACACGCCGTGGGTGGACGGATACGTCACCATGAGCGCTGCGAGATCGTTTTTGTGCGCTTCGGCCTGCGCGCGCAGATCGGGAATGTCGATGTTGCCGTTTCCGTCGGTTTTGACCACGACGACTTTCATGCCGGCCATCACGGCGCTGGCCGGGTTGGTTCCGTGCGCGGACTGCGGAATGAGGCAAACGTTTCGGTGGCCCTGGCCGGATTCCTTCAGATATTTGCGGATGACAAGAAGGCCCGCGTATTCACCCTGCGAGCCGGCGTTCGGTTGGAGTGAAATCGCCGGAAATCCGGTGATCTCGCTCAACATGGCCTCGAGCTGCTGGAACAGCATCTGGTAGCCGTGTGCCTGATCGAGCGGCGCGAACGGATGGAGCTGACCCCAGTGAGCGTCAGTCACCGGCAGCATCTCCGCGGTTGCATTGAGTTTCATGGTGCACGAGCCGAGCGGAATCATCGACGTCGTGAGCGAAAGATCTTTCGCCTCGAGGCGGCGTATGTAACGGAGCATTTCGGTTTCGGAATGATGCGTGTTGAAGACCGCGTGGGTCAGGTAAGGGCTGTTGCGTACGAGATCCCGCGGAAAGCTGTTCTTGAGCGCGGCCGGATCGACTTTCGCCGTTTCGCCGAAGACTTGCAGGAGATCGTGAATGTCGTCGAGCGAAGTCGTCTCGTCGAGGCTGATGCCCACGGTCTTGTCATCGATAATACGCAGGTTGATTTTTTTCGCGCGGGCCTTTTCGAGCACTTCACGCAGCGATTGGCTCTTGAGTCCTACCCGCAGAGTATCGAAGTAATACTTCGTTTGAACGTCGACATCGAGACGGGCCAAACCTTCGGCCAAAAGCTGAGTCATCCCGTTCACGCGGTGGGCGATGTCACGAAGCCCCCGTGGGCCGTGGTAGACG
>DASUEL010000042.1:0-3456 GCA_036275095.1 Bdellovibrionales bacterium | reverse complement strand
GGTCAACGTTAAGAAGAGCCGCAAGAGCGGCTACAACGTGAGCGTCGAGCTCGTCGGCCGCCACAACTTGTGGATGGCGAAATATTACGATGAAGACCCATATCGCGCGTTCGCCCGGTGCTTGCGCGATTTATTTCCGGTCACCGAGAACGCGAGCCACGCTTCGGAAGAAGCCTGGGCCTGAGAAGATAAGCGCCGAATACACTTGAACGAGATCGGCTCCCATGTCGAGCCGCTCTCGAACGTCGCCGGCGGTCATGATCCCGCCGGCGGAGATGAGCAGGCGACCCTCCTTTTTCGATCCAAGGACGGATAAGGTCCGAGCCAAGACGTGCTTGGACCGGCCAGCGAGGGGCTTGCCGGAAAGCCCACCTTCATGCGGGAAGGGACTACCGGCAGGCCTCTCACGGGTTGTGTTCGTGAGAATCCAGCCGTCGATTCCACATTCATAACTGGTTTGTAGAATTCCCTCGAGCTCGGCATCCGAAACGTCGGGACTTAGTTTCAACAATGTCGGTGTTCGAGAGATTTCATTCGCGGGGCCGCGGTCCACACGCGCGCCGCGGGCGCCGAGAACCGCGTTGAGCAGCGCGCGCAGGCTCTCGGTTTGCTGCAAGTCACGCAAGTTCTTGGTGTTCGGGCTGCTGATGTTGACGACGAACGCGTCGGCAAGGCCTTCAAACTCTTTAACCAGCGAAACATAATCGTTCGCGGCGTTCTCATTGGGCGTATCGCGATTTTTTCCGATGTTGACGAAGACAGGAACGGTTCGGGGCATCGACTGTAGACGCTCTTTCACGGCCCTCGCGCCTTGGCTCGGAAACCCGAGCTTGTTCCAAAGTGCCAGGCGCGAGAGGTCGCGCCCGACGGTAGGGCCCGGGTTCGGGCCTTGCGGGAGCGGCGTCACCGTTCCGATCTCGACGAAACCCGCGCCCAGCTTGATCCACGCCGGCGCGCCGATCGCGTCTTTGTCGACACCGCCGGCGATTCCTAGGCGGTTACGAAACCTCAAGCCCCGCCATTCAAGCGGCGACCAGACGAGCTCGCGCTTTGGAACCAATCGGGCGTACGTGTTGATAAAAAAAGGGGCCCAATCGTGGGCCCTTTGTACCGGAATCAAAAACCAGGGTTTCATCAATCCTCGTATCAGAAACGCGCGGCCGCGATTGCGCGGCTCGCGGAGCCAGCGGGCCGAATCAACGCGGGTAGAGACCGCGCAGGAGCATCGCTTTTTGCAGGCGCGCGACCGAAGCGGCCATGGCCGCCAGGCGCATCGGGATCTGCTTTTCTTCTTTGAGCTTCCACACGTGGTTGAACGCGGGAACCATCATCTGCCGGAGCTTTTGGTTCACTTCTTCTTCGCTCCAGAAGTAGGAGCTCATGTCTTGTACCCACTCGAAGTACGATACGATCACACCGCCCGAGTTCGCGAGAATGTCGGGGACGATCAATACTCCCTTTTTGTTGAGGATTTCTTCGGCTTCGTTCGAGATTGGGCCGTTCGCGCCTTCGACGATGTACTTCGCCTGAACCGCGTTGGCGTTTGTTTTGTTGATGACGCCGTCGAGGGCGGCGGGAATGAGCACGTCGACTTTCATCGCGAGCAGGTCTTCGTTGGTGATGCGCTCGCAGCCTTCAAAACCTTCGAAGGTGCGCTTGGCTTTGTAATGCGCGAGCAGCTTCTGAATGTCGAGGCCCTTTTGGTTATAAATGCCGCCCGAGACGTCGCTCACGGCGATGACTTTCGCGCCGAGCTCGTTTCCGCACTGAGCGGCAAAAGTGCCCACGTTACCGAAGCCTTGAATGGCGACGGTTAGGTTGCTCACCTTCAAGCCGACCTTGTTGCACATCTCTTCCATGCAATAGATCGCGCCGCGGCCGGTGGCGCCTTCGCGGCCGAGGGAGCCGCCGATTTCGAGCGGCTTGCCGGTGACGACGGCCGGAACGGCGTAGCCCTTTTCTTGCGAGTAGGTATCCATGATCCACGCCATCGTCTGCGCGTCGGTGCCCACGTCAGGCGCGGGTACGTCGATTTCGGGACCGATGAAGTTGCTGATCTCCGAGGTATAACGGCGGGTCATGTTTTGTTTTTCGGTGCGCGAGAGCTTGGTCGGGTCGACGGTAATACCGCCTTTGGCGCCGCCGAGCGGAAGCTGCACGAGCGAGTTTTTGAACGTCATGAGCATCGCAAGCCCCGCGACTTCGCTCAGCGTGACCGATTCGTGATAGCGGATACCGCCCTTCCAGGGGCCGAGAGTCTGGTTATGCTGAACGCGATAACCCGTGAACACTTTCACCGAGTGGTCGTCCATGCGAACAGGAACGCTCACGATGATTGCGCGCTTGGGCTTTTTGAGGCGCTCGAGAATGTTGGGGTCGATATTGATGACTTTGCCCGCCGCTTCGAGGTTGGCGACGACGTTCTGGTAGAGCTCGTTACCGATCAGTTGCTCCATGATGTCTCCGAAGGAAAATGTGAGTTTGACCATTGCACCCGAGCACTAGACCAAAGTCAAACTCCACGGGGCCTCGGCTCCCAGCAAGGATTTCAGGGCGGGCCCGAGGGGGTTGGGCTTGCTCGAGGGTGCCCCTGCGGAGTGGCCGGGCTCGGACTACGCCGCAAGCCTGCCCTGCTGCCCAGGCTCGCACCTTCCAGATGCTCGGCCCCGTCGGGGCAACCTGTGCAGATCCATCCTCCGGGACACCCTCGAGCAAGCCCAACCCCCTCGGGCCCTCCGTGAAATTGGGGGAGTCACGGTGCGTGGTGGTAGATGTTTACGCTGGGAGTTATGGACCTCTTTTCCTTCGGGGGACGGCGTGTTTTGAGGCTGATACCGAGTCCCGGCAACTGACACTGACAGCTGAGAGCCGAGAGCTGGGAGCCGGAGGGGGCCGATCTTGGCCGATGGGTATTGGCGCGCGGGAAATCGCTTTTCTTATATGTGGTGGGGTTTTAGTGTGAGGGTATGGCGTTTTCGATTGAGCTTGAGGGTGCGCAAAAGGCGCGGCTTGTGGCCGCGACTGGAGGCGATCCGCTCAATAGTTTCATTGAGGCGATTCGCGAATGCTTGAACCAGCGCATTACGCACTTCGTAGTCGACCTTTCGCGGGATCCGCCGTGCCTTCAGACGATTCTTGAACCGCTCAAAAAACTTCAGGTTCTCGTGAAGAGCCGCGGCCAGTCCGTACAGGTGATCGGTTCGGGGCTCGGGCCCAAAGCTACGCTCGTGGCCGATTTGCGCGGGCTCGGAATCGCCTTTCCAGATGTGGAGTCGAACGAGAAGCGCCCCGAGATCGAGGCGATCAACGCGCCACTAAGCGCTGACGAGGAGGCATTGGTCTCCGAAGAGCTGAAGATCGTGTTCAAAGAGCTCGACACCGACTTCGGCGGAGAGCTCGTCTTGCCGGAGCCCGGGCGTGTGGCGCCTTACATGAGCGCCGTGCAGAGCCGGCTTG
>DASUEL010000041.1:0-4749 GCA_036275095.1 Bdellovibrionales bacterium | reverse complement strand
GAGGACGTCGCCCATATCGAGGATACGCGATGCCAGGCGATCAGGATGGAACACTTCGAGAGCGTCGCTTTTCTCCCCTATACCGAGAAACTTGATCGGCACACCTGTGGCTTCGCGGATGCTGAGCGCGGCGCCGCCTCTCGCGTCGCCGTCGACTTTTGTCAGCACGAGGCCGCTCAGACCGATGCGCTTGTGAAAGCCCTCGGCCACGTTCACCGACTGCTGTCCGAGCATGGCGTCGGCGACGAGAATCACTTCGTCTGGAGTCCAAATGTCTTTGAGCCGCGCGAGCTCGCCCATCAGCTCTTCGTCGATCTGGAGGCGGCCCGCGGTATCGAGAATCACGACTTCGACGTTTTCTTGTTCGGCCCAGCGCTTCGCGGCCTGGAGAATCGCTTCGGGTTTCGTTTCAGTCGTAGTGAAGAATGGCAGGCCGTTTTTTTCGGCGAGCACACGGAGCTGCTCGATCGCGGCCGGACGGTAAACGTCAACGGAGATCAGGCCCGGTTTTTTGCTCAACTGTTTGCGAATGTAGAGCGCGAGCTTCGAAGCCGTGGTCGTCTTGCCCGAGCCCTGAAGACCCACGAGGAACAAAACCGAAGGCTTGCTCTTGAGCTCGAGCCGCGCGGCGCCCCCACCCAAAATCGTGACGAGTTCCTCGTGCACGATTTTGACGAACTGCTGACCGGCGGAGACGTCGCCGATCACTTCTTGCCCGAGTGCCTTCGCCTTCACGCGGTCGATGAACGTTTTTACGACCTGAAAGTTAACGTCGGCCTCGAGCAAGCTCAGGCGAATCTCTTTCAGGGTGTCTTGAATGTTCGCTTCAGTGATGCGCCCCTGCCCGCGCAGGGTCTTGATGCTTTTGAGAAGGCGATCGGACAAACGGTCAAACACGGGAGTCTCCTTGATTGGATACGACGGCCAAAGTACCACACTCCGCCGCATCCTCTCAAAGAAGAAAAAGGCGTGACATGATCAGTCTTTGACGACGAGGCGATTGGGCAATTCGTTGCGGTCCTGCGGCTTGGGCGGAAAGTGTTTTTCGAGAATCGATGCGCAAAGGTCGATCGCGTCTGAAAAACCTTGGGCGCAATCGCCCTTCTTGAGACCGGCGACCAATCGGTCGACGACCGGTTGCCACGCGTCTTCCGGCAGCTTTTTCGCGACGGAGTCGTCCGCCAGGACAACCGCCTGATGTTCGGCGTTGGAGATAAAAATCAGCACGCCTGTGGACCCGTCGGTTTTGTGCAGTCCCGCCTCCCAGAATTCAAGTCGCGCCCGCACCTGGCATTGAAACGCGAGATCGTCATCGTCGGTCAAAAGGCGTAGCAAGAAATTGGAACCCGCCGACAACCAGGCGAGCCCGAATACGACCGCCGCCTGAACGGGCGCAAGCCATGCATACGGACGCAAGGGCAAACCCAGATACCAATCGATCGACAAGATCAAAAGCGCCAGGACGAGCCCCGCCAAAAACGGAACGTGGCTGCGGACCGATGAGCGCGAGACGATCATCGGAACGATCTCGCCAGATGTGCGTTTTTCGGCCGCGGCGACCGCGGCTTCGATTTTTTTGAAATCGTCTGCACTGAATTTCATGCGTACAGCCTTTCGCCATCGACCGGCGGCTCAACAGACCCGTTACTCATTACCATCTTCCGGTCGCGCCGCCGCCGCTGAAGCCACCGCCGCCGCCTCCGAAGCCTCCTCCGAAACCGCCACCGCCAAAACCGCCGCCCCAGCTTCTGCCTCCGAAACCGCCACCGCCCCACATGCCAGGGCCCCAATACGATCTTCGGCGCCTTCGGCCGCGGCGGCTCAGCAACCAAATGACCACGAGGATCCAAAACCAAAACGGCATGCTGAAGAGAAACGGAAAAAGCGCGAACCCGGCGCCAGGGCGCCCGTCGCGCGCGTGGGCTCTCGGGCTGAAGCCTTGAAGGTGCGACTCGAACGGAAACTCCGGATCGGTGCGCTTGATGATTTCTTGGACGCCGAGGATGACTCCGGTGTCGAAGTCCTGCTGTTTGAAATACGGAACCATCGTGTTGTCGGTGATTCGATTGGCGTAGGCGTCGGGCAGATCGCCCTCAAGCCCTTGCCCGACCTCGATGCGGACGGTGCGGTCGTCACGTGAAATCATCAGGAGCACGCCGTTGTCCTTTTGGGCCGTCCCGAGCTTCCAGACCGAGGCCACTTTGATTGAAGCCTCTTCGGGCGACTCCCCGCCCAAGTCATTAACGGTCAAGACCGCAAGCTGCACGCGGCCGCGATCGTTCAAAGCGCGCAAAGCCCCTTCGAGCGCGGACTCGGTTCGCTCTGAAAGAAGTCCTGCTTGGTCGGTGACCGCGCGACTGAGCGGAGGCACTTGAAACGCGCCCCACGCCGGTAACGCCACGGCCAGCAGAGCGGCGGCCAGCCGAATATTCATCAGAATCCGACCTTAGGCGGTTCTTGAATCGCCTCGGCATTCGCGACCGACCACTGGGGAAGCTTTTGATGGTGATAGAGGATGCTGTTCGTCCAACTCGTCGGAGGAACCGTGACGAGGTTATTGAACTGCTGAATCGCTTCGATGTGGCGCTGCCGCGCGACTGTGATGCGATTTTCTGTTCCCTCGAGCTGCGCCTGCAGGTCGCGGAAATTCTGGTCGGCCTTGAGGTCGGGATATTTTTCGGCGACGACCATGAGGCGGCCGAGCGCGGCGCTCAGGCTACCCTGTGCGTCTTGAAACTGCTGGAGCTTCTGAGGATCGAGGTTCGTGGGATCGACTTGAACAGAGGTCGCTTTGGCTCGGGCCTCGACGACGTTGGTCAGCGTCTCGTTTTCGTGCTTGGCATAACCTTTCACGGTCTCCACGAGGTTCGGAATCAAATCGGCTCGTCGCTTATACTGGTTTGTGACCTCGGCCAGGGTGGATTCCACATTGTTCTTGGCTTGCGGAATGGACTGAATTCCACAGCCGGTGAGACTGACTGCAATAATGATGGCGCCGAAAAGCTTACTCATCGCTCCTCCTGTTGAACGCACAATATGAACCCATCTTCGAAAGAGTCAAGACGGCACCGCGGCCGCTTTCGCTTGACATCACCGGGCTCCTCTTCAATTCATCATACTTTACAGGAGACTTTGTAGATGAGAACACAATCCGGCTCGGTTCCGCACCTGCCCCCGTTCGAACAAGTCGAGAAAAACATCGTCCTTTGCGTGATCCTCAGCTTCATCACGTTCGGTTTGTACAACTTGTTTTGGCAGGCTCACCAGATGCGGGTTTGGAACCAGCTGCTGGGCTGGCAAAAGTACGGTTTTTGGAAGTGGTTCCTGCTGTCACTCGTGACGTTCGGTCTCTACCACATTTACCACGAGTATCTGATGGGTCAGGATCTGGTCTACATTCAGCGCCGTCTCGGCTTTCAGGTATCTGAGCAGCTTCCGCTCATCAGCGTTCTGCTCGCGGCCTTGGCGATTCCGTTCGTCGCCGACGCCATTCAGCAGTACGAACTGCACAAGCTCTACGATCCCGCCGTACGCGTCACCGAAGGCCGAGTCTTCACGCCCTGATCGCGAACGAAAAAGAGTACCGTGCGCGGCCCGATATGCAGACCGCGCTCGCCGGGCTTGCCCCAGGCGGAAATCATCTTGCGCCCTTGGCCGTCGCGCGCGACCTGCATCTTGAATCCGTACGTCAGCTCCCGCCATTCACCGGCCGGCAGGCTCTCGACGAAGACTTGTTCTTCGTGAAACCAGGCCGGGCCTTTGTTGAAGACGGCCCAGCCCTCAGTTCCGCGTTCGACGAAGTGAAGGTCGGGTGAAACGCATTTTTCGCAATACACTTGGCCGCCTGGTTCTTTGACGGCTCGCGCGCCCATGAGCCTGCGAAACACGAGCGCCGCTCGCAATGCGGGCACCGACAGATCGTCGCGATAAAGGAGCGGTGTTGCCGGGCTCGCCGCCAACAGGTACGCGCCAGCCAACGCCATATAGGCGTCGTTCTGAAAATTGAAAAATCCGGGATGCATCGCCGTATCGTGCGTTCGTGCAAAGACGAGGGCACGCTCGGGCGGCAGCGCCGCCTTCATGATTCGTGGAAGCGTTCTCAAGTCTCCGTGCGACGATACCGCCCCGATGAGGCTGCCAAGAAGTGAATAATCGGTGAGGCTCATCAATGGCAGGTACTCGCCGAGCTCCGCCGGATTGCCGCTTATGACTTCACCGTAGGACCAGAGGCCAAAGCCGCCCTGCTGGCGCAGAAACTCGAAATACGGCCGTTCGATATGTTTGGCGGCATCGAAACGAAAACCCGTCGCGCCCATCGCGATCAGCTTGCGCAAGTACTGAAGGTGAACGTCGCGCACGTGCGCCGAAGACGTATCGAGATCGGGCAAGCCGCCGCGAGCCGCGCTTTGCGCGCTGATTCCGAAGCGGCGGCCGCCACAAAACCAAAAATGGGTGACTTCAAACCGGTTGTTCCAATCTTTGATGCAAGGCCGGGCATCCGGAAAATGAAAATGATTTTTCGAAAACTGCGGATACTGCAAATTCGGGTTGTCATCGGCATTTGCCATGTGATTGAGCACGGTATCGGTGAGAACACCGATCTTGCGAGCCGCTGAGGCGGCAAACAGCGCTCTCAGCTCGGTCTCGCCGCCCAACGGCCCCTCAATTTTTTGATAATCGACGGGTTGATAGCGGTACCACCATTCAGAGCCGGGCGCGCTCTTTTGGGGCGGCGAAATCTGCACATGC
>DASUEL010000040.1:0-5907 GCA_036275095.1 Bdellovibrionales bacterium | reverse complement strand
TCGAGTTCACCCCGCTTTACAAAGTACGCGACCGTTTCGACGAGAGTATTAAGGATTCGGTTCATTACATGAAGGTAGCGAAATGAAGCGAAGTGAGTTGTATCTCGAACATCGGCATAACGGGCGCCTTCTGAAGGCCCTGCGTTTTGAATCGGGCCACGCGCCCATCTTCATCGGCTCGGCCCGGCAAAGCGACGTGCGTCTGCTCGGCCGCGATATCGCCGGCGTTCACGCCGTCATCGAGAGCCAAGGCGCGGACTGGCGCCTGAGCGACTTGGGCTCGGTCTCCGGCACCTATGTCGCGAACGGCAGCGGCGAAGGCAACGTCGTCGAACATCGCGTGGACAAAGAAGCCGAGGTTCGCATCGGACAGCACGAGCTGCGTTTGTACGTGCGCGAGCCCCGCAAGGAACTGTTCTCGGACGACGAAACGAAACAAGGAACGCACCAGCGCATCGTCGTGAAATATAAAGGCAAAGTGATCAACACGTACGTCCTTCCTCGCGGAGAGACGTTCTCCGGCGTGATCGGTGGCGAGAAGGTCACCTTGGCGCCGCTCTCGAACGCGAGCCAAAACGTCAAGGAGCTCGGCGATATCGTCGTAACCCAAAGCCTGATCAATCCGCCTGAGGTCATTGCTCCGAAGAAATTCGAGCTCACTCAGCAGATGAAAGTGTCGGCGGCGGCGATCGCGCTCTTCATTCTCATCATGGTGCCGATCTCGTTTTTGACCTCGAAGAAGGCCGAAGAAGAGAAACAACCCGAAATCAATCAGTACACGAAGATCATTTATGACGCCAAGGTCATGCAGACCAAGCGGACGCGCGCGATGGCGATCTCGAAAAAGTCGTTCGGCAACATGGGGCAGACCCAGCCGAAAGAAACCACGCCGAAAGACCTCGGCGCCTCGACCAAGGTGATCTCCAAAATCAAGGCTTCGGGGCTTACGCAACTGATCGGCAAAATCGCGAAACGCGCCGGTAAGTCGTCATCGTGGACGGTCGCCACATCAAACGACAAGAATCCCGTATCGGGCCAGACTTTCACGACGACCGGAGCGACGGCTTCGGGCGCCGGCACGAAGGCGGCGCAGGGATTCCGCATTAAGGGCGTAGGCACCAGCGGCATCGCGGGCGGCGGCCAATATAAAGAGGGCGCCCAGCTGAATGGCGGCACCACGGGTAATGCCGAGGTCGGCGTCGTCGAAGAAGAGTCGCTCGTCGACGGAGGACTGGATCGCGAAGTCATAGCGGCCGTCATTCGCGACAATCTGGGCCACATTCGCTATTGCTACGAGCGCCAGCTGAGCGCTCAGCCCGACTTGTACGGGAAGGTTCAAATCAAGTTTACGATAGGAGCTGCTGGCGAGGTCACCTCGCAGCAGATTGGTAGTTCAACACTCAAAAACGCCATGGTCGAGGGATGTATTCTGAGGCGTGTTGCGAGATGGAAGTTTCCGAACCCGAAAGGGGGAACCTCCGTCATCGTGACCTATCCGTTCTTGTTTAAGAGCTTGAACTGACCGGATTGCCGGTGCGTTCGGTTCGAGAATGAAGCGGTTTGGAGGCTTTATGGGTACATCTATGCGTTTTTCATCATTGTCCATCGCCATCACTCTGTTGTTGGTGTCGGCTCAAGCCGGCGCCCAAACGGGCCAGTACCAGCGGGCGAAGAAGGCCGAAACCAAGGCGCCGCCCGCGCCGGCTCCCGCGAACGGAGCCGCACAGCCTGGAGCGGCACCGGCCGCCGGGACCGAGCTCGACAAAAAGGTCGATATCACCGACCTCGAGCAAAAGTACTGGGTGCCCAAAGATACCGAGTTTCACGTCGTGCAAAACCGCACATACACGAAGGAGAAGCGCTTTGCGTTCACGCTCGGCGCGGGCCCGCTCATCAACGACCAGTACAGCAAGGCCTACATCTATTCGTTCACGGGCACCTATTACTTCAATGAGCGAATGGGCGCCGAGCTCACGTACATGGCATTCGACACGAAACACAACCTCATGACCGAGGAGTTCATCGGCCGTTATGGCGTCATGCCCGAGCACAACAAAGAGAACAGCTATATCGGGGCCGCATTCAACTGGATTCCGGTCTACGCGAAACTCGCGCTTCTCGACAAGCAGATCATTTACTTCGACATGTCGTTTTCGGCCGGCCTTGGCGTCACCACCTACGAGCAGCAGATGACGGGCCTGCCTTCGTCGAAGGCGCAGGCTCCGACGCTGGCGCTCGATGTGGCCCAACATTATTTTCTGGGCAAGCATTGGGCGCTCCGCCTCGATTTGCGCAATCACATCTTCAAGTGGGATGTGAAGAACTCGCGGACGGGCGACTTGAGCCGTTCGACGACGAATACCTCGAATACGTTCTCTCTGGGCCTTACGTACTATTTCTAAGGGGATTTTATGAACGCGACCAAAATCTCTCTTATCGTCCTGCTTCTCTCTCTGGGCGCCGAGGCGCGCCTGGTTGAGGGCCTCGAGCCCTCAAAGAAGGATCAGGTCGTCCAAAGCGGCGGCGCTCCTGAGGCGTCATCCGGCGGGCGTTGGGAGCAGGTCAAAGCCAAGGTCAAGGGTTGGTGGAGCGGCTGGAACAGCCCCGCGCCCTCGCGCACACCGGCTTCTGAAGAGGCGCAGCCCGCCCCGGTCGCCGCCGTGCCCGTCGAGCAGCCGGCACGTCCTCCGGTCGAGCAAGAAGCAACGCCTGACAACTGGGCCGCGACGCCGACGATCGTCGCAGTTCCGAAGCCCGAGCCGGTCGCTCCGAAACATAAGGATTCGACCGAGCGTATTCGCGATGTAGCGAAATCCGTCGAAGGCAAAGCCATCACTCGCCAAGTCAAGGCGCCGAAGGCCGGGGCCTCAGGGCTGCAGCGAACGAAAGCCGGCGTTCCCACGTTTTCACTCTTCGAAACGAAGCGTGAGAAGAGCAAGAAGGGCGCCAAAGAGGTCAAAATTCCGGTCACGAACATTCCGCTCCTCGACATCGGAAGCGAGGAAAGCCTCGTCGCCGACGAGTTCGCGATCGATCAGATTGCGCTCACGAAAATCGAGAAGAAGAAATTCGAGCCTCTGAAGACGCCCGCCGCGCTGACCGAAAAAGAGTTCAGGCAGATCCTCGGAGCCGCCATTGCGACGGTCAAAGGCGCTGAGAAAGTGAAGATCTCGGCGCTCGACGATGATCAGAAAGTCACGCCCGAAAAAGTGGAAAAGGTCGAATACAAGATGCTGACGGAGAAGGATATCGCGGAAGTCGCGACCCGGCCTCTCAGCGAAGAGGAAATGAAATTTCTCCGCGCCCTAATTCTTTACGAGCAAAAGGACAAGTGCCACGTCGCCTCGGGCCTGCTTTACGACTTGGCCGAGTCGAAGACGTACCAGAGCGCCGCGAACTTCTACTTGGGCATTTGCTTGCACAAGATGGGGCTTTTCTCGGAATCGGTCGATCGCTTGATCAAGGCCATTGAGGCCGGCGATCCCGAATATCTCAATCGCGGGTTCGAAACGCTCGCCAGTGATTTGCCTCCGGAGTTTGAAGTCAAAGTCGGAAAAGTTCTGAGCGGCGCTCTCGGCAAGGCCACCGTCGACAAAGAGTCGCGCGTTCGCGCGCACTATATTATCGCAAAAGGTGCCCTCAAACGCGACGATTATGGAGCGGCTCACGACAACGCGGACAAGATCCCGCAAGATCACAAGCTTTACCGGCACGGGCAGTACATCATGGCGGTCGCCGAGTACGCGACCGGCCAAGGCGCGACGAGTCTGAGCCGCCTTGAGAAGCTTAAGGGTCTCCTCGAGAAAAAACCTGATGAAGATCTTGCGGCGCTGGTCGCGATCAACTTGGGCCGGGTCGCCTTTCAAGAGAAGAAGTTCAAAGATGCGGTTAAGCACTTCCTCGGTATTTCCAAAGGCCATCCACTTTGGATTCAGGCGCTCACCGAACAGGCCTGGGCGCAGCTTATGGGCGGCGACAACGAGGGCGCGATCGGTAACATGCACTCGGTGCAGTCGCCGTTTTTCAATTCGGTTTATAAGCCCGAAACGTACGTCATTCGCACGATCGGTTACCTGAACCTCTGCCAATATCCCGATGCGTACCGCAGCCTGAGCCGCCTCGAAAAGGAATACCGGCCGTGGCTCGTCAAGATGCAGTCTTTTGCAAAGAGCTCGAAGGCTCCAAAAGACTATTACGTGGCCATGGCCAAGTACCTGGGCTCCTCCGCCAGCCAAACCGAAGTCGGCGGGCTGCCGTTCCAAGTCTTGCGCGAGATGGGCCGCCATCGCGACTATCTGAATCTTCAGGAAACCATCAACCATCGGATCGACGAGCACGAGCAGTACGGCTTCTTGAAAGCGCTGATCAAGAAAGATATCGAAAAAGCGAAATGGCTCAAGTCGCAGGCGCAGGCCCGCGTCGCCGCGCTCGACGCGAAAATCAAAGGATCGAAGAAAGACGAGAAGCTGCTGAAAGACCTCAATCAATTCAAGCAGGACCGGGCCAACGAGCTCGCTCTCATCGAGTATTACAACTTCGAGCTCTCGGTTTTTGACGAGGGACGTATCTCGCTTGCCAAATTCGAAACGAAAGCGAAGAGCAAGCTCGCCAAGCTCAAAGAAGACTTGATCGAGAAAGCGGGTGACGTCCTGAAAAAGCGTCTCGTTCGCATGACCAAAGAGCTCGAGAGCTTCTTCGACAACAACGAGTTCCTGCGCTACGAAGTCTTCGCCGGCAGCGGCGAAAACATCCGCCACGATCTGGCTGGTGGCGAAAAACGCGTTCCCGCGGCCGCGAAACCCACGAACAAAGACCTGAGCTGGGGTTTCGACGGTGAGTACTGGGAAGACGAAATCGGGCACTACAAGTCGTCGCTGAAAGACAACTGCCCGAAGAATCAGGCTCAAAGATGAAAACGATTACCAAAGTCTACGGAGGCTATATGAAATTCGTGATTGTCCGATCGATGCTGGCGGGTGCGCTTTGCTTGGCCGCCGTGCAAGCTCTTGCCGAAACCGCCGAGCAGGGGAAGATCAAAGAAAAGATCGAGCAGTTGAAGATGAACGCCGAGAACTCGCAGCTCAATCTCGACCAGTACAAGAGCAACCTTGAAACGGTCTCCGGCAACGTGAAAGAGCTCGATAAAGCCATCGGAAGCTTGCGCGACCTCAAGCGCAAGGTCATGGAGAATAGCAAAAAGGCCGATCAAAATAAGGGACAGCTCGACCAGGAGAAGATCGCGGTACAGAAGCTCATACAAAAAGAGAATGAGCAGATCGAGCGTGAGAAAAAGCAAATGGAAGAGCTGAAAAAGAAATGGCACGAGCTCGACAAGAATCAGCAGCAGCGCCAGGCGAACATCGTGCAATACAATCAGAAGATCGCCGAGATCGAGGGCGAAAAAGTCGAGTGGGACGACCAGAAGAAACAAGTTGAAGAAATCGTGAAGAACATCGAAGCGAAAGAAAAGACGGCCCTGATGGAGCGCGAGAAGTGGGCCGCCAAGGAGAAGTCGTACCAGAGCGAAGTTTCGAAGTGGAGCCAGCAGGCCAACACGTCGAGCGGCGACTACAAAAAGTATAAGAAGCTCGCTCCGTAAACGCCCATCCCCGGCGGTCAAAATGTCACCGAGAAAGCGCGCGCCTTCGTCGCGCGTTTTTTTTCGTAACATGGCAGGTCGTCGCGAACGCCCAGTGCTTCGCGACGTTCGCGGTGACTCCTCTGGTCACGGCAATCGAAGATGGACAGCAGAAACGCCCTCAAGTAGTTTCGTGCCCATGAAGGGCATGGACATCGCCTCGGTTCAAAAGGCCTATAAACGCTACGCCAAGGTTTACAACTTCTATTTCGGGTGGATCTTTCATCCGGGCCGGCAAACCGCGCTCGAGTTGATGGATACGAGCTCCG
>DASUEL010000039.1:0-2251 GCA_036275095.1 Bdellovibrionales bacterium | reverse complement strand
CGGAGTGTACGAGAGCATGCCGTAGTCAGTCAGCACGTGACCGCTTCCGCGATGGCAAAAGTAAACGAGGTCGCCGTCGGAGTCGCGGGAACCCTTCAATTGGGAGGCCGGCAGCGGCTCGACCCAGAGATTATAAATGGCGGTCTGGTCGTTATAGAGCAAGCGCTGCATCACGGGTTTTTTGGGCAGCTCCACGAGGTCGTAAAGATGTGGTTTCAAGGGCCCGTCAATCTTCGTCCAATGGGTGCTCGGATTCTTACGAATCAAATGGGAGACCGGCCCGAAAAACCCTTTACGGCCCTGCTCTTCTTCGTAATGCCCCTCTGGAATCGCTTTATGAGCTTGTTTGGTGCTTAACCCCTGCTCGTAGTGATGCATGGTTCCCCCGTACTCTTTTAGCCAGAAACATACCGCGATCAGCACGCCAAAGAAACCATCTCCTCTCGGGGGAAAGGCTAAGATTCTGCGATTATGTTGACTTTATGCATTAGGGATTCGATAAGTTCCCCTCTATGAGCACATCATTTTGGTTAGACCGGTCGAAGGCGGCCCCAACGAAGTCTTATGACGTGGCCATTGTCGGCGGCGGTATCGCGGGCCTCTCCTGCGCATATTGGCTGCGCAAAGAAGACCCCTCCCTGAAGGTGGTCATTCTCGAAAAATCGCGCATGGCTTTCGGGGCTTCCGGCCGCAATGCAGGCTTCATAACCTGCGGCTCGGTCGAGCACTTCAACCGCCTCGTCCATAAACACGGCGCTCAAGAGGCGTCCGAGATTTGGCGCTTCTCCGAGATCAATCTCGAGCTTTTGCGCGAGCACATCATTCAAGACAAAGGCGCGGAGCTGCAGTTCGAAGACCGCGGCACGTTCTCGCTCGCGTCGACCGAACCCGAATGGAAAGAGCTCCAAGGTGTGGCCAAGCTGATGGCCGAAATGAATATCGGCGTCGACACTCTCGATCAGGCGGCCGTCAGCAAACGTCTCGGCGTGAAAGGCTTCATCGGCGGAATCAAGTATCTGAAAGACGCCGCCATCAATCCGGTTTTGCTCCTGCGAGAAATGTACAAAAAATCGGGCGCCGAAATGATGGAACTGACCGAAGTGCACGGCATCGACATGTCGCCGTCGGGCGGCCGCCTCGTGCGCACCGACAACGGCACCATCGAAGCGAACATGGTCATCCTCTCGTTGAACGGATACTCGGCTTCACTTCACCCGTATTTCGCCGACAAAATCTTCGCGACACGCGGCCAGATTCTCGTCACCGAGCCTGTCGAGCGCTTCATGGAAGGCCCGTGCTACGCCAACTTTTATCTCGATTATTTCAGGCAGCTTGCCGGCGGCGAATTCTTGGTGGGCGGGTTCCGTCAGCTCGAAAAAGAAACCGAGGTTGGCTACTCCGACCATATCACCCCGAAAATTCAGGCGGCGCTCGACAAGTTCATTCAAGATCACCTGCCGCCGCTGCAAGGAAAGAAAATCACGCATCGCTGGGCCGGCGTCATGGGCTTCTCCGTCGACGGCCAGCCCATGATCGGCTCGCTGCCCGAGGATCAGCAAACGATGTTCGTCGGCGGGTTTACCGCTCACGGTATCGGCCTTGCGTTCCATTCGGCGAAGTGCCTGACCGATTTGATTTTCGGCCGCGAGATTCCCAAGTGGCTCTCCGCGCGGCGCTTCGGCTCCTAACCAGCCGAAGCGGGCGGGGTCCGGGGCAAAAACCCAAGCTAGTAATTTGAGCGTACGGCTTTGATCTCGTTCTTGTCATTGACGTGAACGAGCGACGGCTTATGGGCGGCGGCTTCTTGATCGTCGAATTCCGCGTACGACGCGATGATCACCAGGTCGCCCTTGTGGACCATGCGCGCGGCCGCCCCGTTCAGGCAGATTTCGCCCTTCTGGCCCGCGATCACATAGGTCGCGAAGCGGGCGCCGTTGTTGCAGTTGTAAATCTCAACACGCTCGAACGGGCGCAATCGGGCGGCATCGCAAAGCGCGGGATCGATCGAAATCGAGCCCTCATAGTTCAAGTTCGCGTCGGTAACGGTTGCCCGATGAATTTTTGATTTCAACATCGTTATTCTCATGGGTTGCTCCTACTGAATTCATTTTCAAAGCTTGCAGCAATCCGACCAGAATGAGATCGGGCAACAAAGCGTCGAATACCTTTTCTTTTTCGAATAAGCGTGAAAAGCCGCCGGTGCCGATGACCAGGGCTTTTTCATCGTCGAGATAGTCCTCTTTGATCCGCG
>DASUEL010000038.1:0-4401 GCA_036275095.1 Bdellovibrionales bacterium | reverse complement strand
GCGACTTTGAAATTCGAGATGCCGGTCGTATTGCTGTCGAAGCCGTTTTCAGGCTGGTTGAGTCCCGCGAACTTGAGATCGTGAACGGCGACTTCGTCTCCGGGGGTCAGAATGTAGAGCCGCTCGACGAAGTTCTTCAGCTCGCGCACGTTGCCCGGCCAGTTGTAGCTTTGCATTTGCATCATCGCGTCTTTCGAGAACTGCTTAACTCTCGAGCCGCTTTCGCGCGAGAAGTACTCGGCGAAGTGCTGAATCAGCGCCGGAATGTCCTCGGAGCGCTCACGCAGGGGCGGAATGTGGAACGGGATGACGTTGAGGCGATGGTACAAATCTTCGCGGAAGCGGCCTTCTTTGATTTCTTTTTTCAGGTCCTTGTTGGTCGCGGCAACGACGCGGACGTCGACTTCGATGCTCTCTGTGCCGCCGACCCGTTCGAAACGCCGCTCTTGAAGGATGCGAAGCACCTTGGCTTGGGTGCTCAGATGCATGTCCCCGACTTCATCGAGAAATAGTGTGCCGCCGTTGGCGAGGTCGAACTTACCTTTTTTGGATGTCGTTGCGCCGGTGAACGCACCCTTCTCGTAACCGAAGAGCTCGCTCTCGATCAGGTCTTCAGGAATGGCGGCGCAGTTGACTTCAACAAAAGGGCGACCAGCGCGCACGCTGAGGTAATGGATGTTCTGAGCGACGATTTCTTTGCCGGTGCCGTTTTCGCCGGTGATCAGGACCCAGCTGTTCGTCGGCGCCACGCGGGCGATCATCTGCTTCAGGGACATCATTGCCTGGCTCTCGCCGATGAGCGCGATGTTGCGGCGGAGACGGTTCAGCAGGACGGTCTTTTCGCCGCGCTCTTGCTGGAACGCCAGGATGTTGGTCAGAAGAATGAAGATCTTGTCCATCGAGAGCGGCTTTTCGACGAAATCCCAGGCTCCGAGTTTGGTTGCTTTGACGGCGGTCTCGATCGTTCCGTGGCCCGACATTACGATGAATTCGGAAGTGGGGTTTTTGGGGCGGCCTTCGCGAAGCACGTCGATGCCGTCGAGCGAACCCGGCATCCAAATGTCGAGAAGCACGACGTGCGGGCTGAATTCGCCCAGCATGCGCAGGCCTTCTTCGCCGTTCTTGGCGACCCGAACTTCATAGTTTTCGTCGGCGAGCGACGCTGAAAGGACGTCACGAATTGGGGCTTCGTCGTCGACAATGAGAATTTTAGCTTTTGTTGGCTGGCTCAAAGGCCGCTCCTTCCACCGCTCCGGCGACCAGCTGAGACTTGGTCACGGGGAGCTCGAACACGATTTTCGTTCCGCGAGGCTCGTTGGCATAAGCTCGGACGAAGCCACTGTGGTCTTCGATGATGCGTTTGACGATGGCGAGGCCGAGACCCGTGCCTTCTTCTTTGGTCGAAAAATAAGGCTCGAAAATGCGGCCGCGATCGGCTTCGGGGATTCCGATTCCGTTATCCCCGACCTCGGTGCGAACGATGTTGAGGACGTTATCATAGTGGGTCGTGATTGCAATACTTGGGGGCTGGCTCCCGGGTGTGCCGCTGAGCGCCGCTACGGAGTTATCGAGCAGGTTCGAAAGCACCCGCTTGATCTGCTCGGGATCGAACTCGAATTCGGGCAGCGACGGATCGGGGTTGAATACGAACTGGATGTCTTTGTGGCCGGTTTGATAAAGGACCAGGGCCTCCTCTATGACGCGATTGAGCGAATTGATGACCGGTTTGGCCTGCGGCAGACGAGCGAAGTTGCTGAACTCGTTGACCAGGTTTTTGAGCTCGTCCACCTGTTTGATAATGGTCGAAATGCAGGTCGAAAAGGCCGGGTCTTGGATATCGGTCCCGAACTTCTTTTCAAGGCGCTGAGCCGAGAGTTTGATGGGAGTCAGGGGGTTTTTGATCTCATGCGCGATCCGACGGGCCACTTCGCGCCAGGCGGCGGCGCGCTGTGCGTTCACGAGCATCGTCAGGTCGTCGAACACGAGAACCACGCCGAGCTCGTTGCGCTTTTCATCGCGCAGAACCGACAGGGTCATTTGCATGACCATGGGTTCGCCGCGCACGCTCAGGCGAAGCTCCTTTTTTAGGCTTTGGGCCCGGCGCTCTTTCAAAATGCCGAGGGCCTCCTCGAAAATCCTTCTTTGGTCGGCGGTCAACAGGTCATCAAGCGGTCGGCCGACGAAACGATGAGCCTCGATTTTCAGAAGCCGGGCCGCGTGGCGGTTGATCGTCGTGATATTGCCTTGGCGATCGGCTGAGATCACGCCTGTGCTAATTTGCGAGAGCACGACTTCGATGTACCGGCTGTGCTCGTCGAGCCGCTCGAGCGTCGCCTTGAGCGTGAGATTGGCCTCGCGCGCCTCACGCTCGGTCGTTTCGAGATTCTTCGTCATGTGATTGAAATTCGTGACGAGCTGGCTGATCTCCTGACTGCCTGAGGAAATAGCGACAGGCTTGTAATCGCCCTGCGACACCCGTTGTGTCGCGAGACCCAGCATTTGGAGCGGCGTCGAAAGCTGTTTGGCGAGATGGAACCCGAACCATGTTGCCGCGAAGAGAATCACCAGCGTCATGAGAATCAGAATGCTCAAGTAAATGGATTTGATCGGGTACTCGAGCGGGTTCAAGTCGCGGAAGTCTTCGTAGGCATCGGCAATGTCGTTCATTTTGGAAATGAGCGAAAGCGGCACGAAGCTCGATACGACGACGGCACCCGTGCGGCCGTCCGCCCATTCGACTGGGACGACGACCCGGACCAAGTTGCCTTCGCCAAACGTGTGAATTGAAGAGGCCTCGACTTTTTGGTTGAGGCCCTTTTGCAGAAACTCGAGATTTACCTTGGGTACTTCGGGAATGGCTTCGTCTTTCGAGAGCACGAGCACGCGGTTCGCGAAGAGACCCGGGTAATACTCGATGGCGTCGAGTTTGTAGAGCTCGAGATTCTTTTTGAGGATCGACTGAATGTTACCGCCCTCGCGGACGAGCGAACGCGAAACCTGGTGAGCGAAATGGTAGTTACGCTTTTTCGCGGCCATGTAGTAGGCGTTCGTCACTTCGAGTGAGTCTTTGAGAACGCCGGCCATCTTGACGCTGAACCATTTGTCGAAACTCGAGTTGATGTAGAAGACCGAGATCAGAAACATGAGCACGGTCGGAACGAAGCTGAAGGCCACGAACGCCGCGACGAGCTTTCCTTTGAGCGAGCTGCCGATGACTTTGTTTTTTCGCTCGACGAAGATTTTGACGACGTTCCGGAAGATCAGGAACAACAGGAACAGCAGCAGCGCGATGTTGAGGTTGACGAGCCCGAAAAAGAAAATGGAGTGAATGAACGGGAGCTTTTGGCTGACTGCCGTCAAGCGGAATTCAACCCAGGTCAGAATCAGAAACAAGAGGCCAAGCAGCAGGACCGTGACGAGCTCGCGACGCCGCTTGCGGTTTTCTTGGATTTCTTCGCCGGGCTCACCCGGCCTGAGAGAATTCGCCGGTTTAGTCTTCGACATTCTCGAGCTGTTCTAGGAGACTCGCCATCTCCACTACGACCCGCGCGGCCTCACTGCCCTTGTTTCCGTGGGCTCCGCCCGCGCGCGCCATCGCTTGTTCATCATTCTCGGTCGTCAGCACGCCGAACCCGACAGGGCGCCCGTAGTCGAGCTGCAGCTGCGAGCAGCCGCGCTCGACGGCCGCGCAGACATAATCGTAATGCGTGGTCTCGCCGCGAATCACCGCTCCGAGGGCCACGACCCCCTCGCAGCCGGCGTCGAGAAGCGCCTTCACCGCAAGGGGAATTTCGAACGCGCCGGGGACCCGCACCGCTTTGACGTCACGAACACCCAGTTTCTTGAGCTCGCCGAGGGCGCCCTCTTCAAGACGAAACGTGACTTCGGAGTTGAACTCGGCGGTGACCACGCCGACTGTGAGGTCGTTGCGGTCGAGGCTACCTTTTATGATGTTTTTCATTTAAGCGTTTCTCCCGCCAGTTATTGGTTCGGTAAATCGAACAGGTGGCCGAGCTTGTCTTTTTTGACTTTGAGGTATTCTTTGTTTTCGTTCGTAGCACCCGCGATGAGTGGCACGCGGTCGACGATTTCGAGGCCATAGCCCTTCAGGCCCACGCGTTTGGAGGGGTTGTTCGTCATGAGGCGAATTTGGCTCACGCCGATCGCGCGGAGTATCTGCGCGCCGATTCCGTAATCACGTTTGTCTGGCGGGAAGCCGAGGTGCAGATTCGCTTCGACCGTGTCGAGGCCTTGGTCTTGTAGGGCATACGCTTTGATCTTGTTGACCAGGCCGATTCCGCGGCCCTCCTGGCGCAGGTACACCAGAACTCCGCTCCCCTCTTTTTCGATGTTCTTGAGCGCCATGTGCAGCTGAGGGCCGCAGTCGCAGCGCAGGCTGCC
>DASUEL010000037.1:0-2515 GCA_036275095.1 Bdellovibrionales bacterium | reverse complement strand
GTGTCGGCCGCCATGAAGGAATCGTCGTCTTCGTTCCGTTTACCGCCCCCGGTGACACCGTCCGCGCCAGAATCACTGAAATCAAAAAAAATTTCGCGCGCGCCGAGCTCGATGACATCATCGTTCGGGGCCCTTCACGCCGAAAAGCGCCGTGCCCGTATTACGGCGATTGTGGGGGCTGCAACTGGCAGCATGTAGAGTACGCCGAACAGCTGCGCCAAAAAGAAGCGGCGGTTCGGCATCTCATCGGGCGCAATCATCCGGAAGCGCTGATCGAGCCGATCATAGCCAGCCCCAGCGAATGGCGCTATAGGCGCCGCGTGCAGCTGCACACCGAGGCCGGCAAGGCGGGCTTTCTCAAACGCGCCTCACACCAAATCATCGACATCAAAGACTGCATCATCACACAAGAGATGGTGACCGCGCGATTTGATGGCCTTCGCCTCGCGGCGACTTCTCGCCGACGAAAGTTCGAAGTGGGCTGCGACGACAACGGCGCTCCTTATGAGCTCGATCTGGAGCGAGAGCCTTACGTATTCATGCAGGTCAATCCGCTTCAAAACCAAAATATGATTACGCGCGTGATTGACGAAGTTCGAGAAGCCAAAACCGACCGCATCTTCGATCTGTATTGCGGAGCCGGCAATTTCACGATTCCACTGGCACGCGAGTTTCCCCGAACCCAAGTTCTGGGGATCGAGGCGAATCCCACGTCGAGCCAGCTTGGCCGCGAGAAGGCACGTCCGTTCAAGTCGCTCTCGATCGAAACAGGGGATACAGCCGATTTTTTGGCCCGGCAGACTTCGCTGAGTGACGCGACCGTCGTGATGGACCCGCCACGCGCGGGTGTCGAAGACAAGGTCTTGACGCTCTTGAAACGCCTCCGCCCAAAGCGAATCATTTATGTCAGCTGCCATCCGGCGACCGCCGCCCGAGACTGGATGCGCCTTTCTCCCGAGTACAAACTCATGCGCGTGCAGCCGCTCGACATGTTCCCGCAGACCGACCACATCGAGCTCATCAGCGTGCTGACTGACCCTGCGCGTCTCGATTAAGAAAGTTGTTTGTCCTAGGACCCTTTGCTAGAAATTAAGCATGGGAAAACAGCTTGTAATCTGCTTACTTGCGGGACTTTTTTTGTCGTGCGCGAGCGGCAACAAAGAGCGCGAAAAAGCAGAGCTGCACCTCCGCATCGGCACGGCCCATTTGAACCAAGGGAATTACCCGCTGGCGCTTCGCGAGTTGCTCGAAGCCCATCGCCTCGATTCCAGCAATCCGATCATCTGCAACAATCTCGCGCTTGCATACTACGTGCGAGGCCGCCACGCCGAGGCCGAGAAATACCTCAATCAAGCGATCAAGCTCGATCCCAAGTACACCGACGCCTACAATAATCTGGGCCGCGTGCACATCGATACGGGCCGGTACGACCTGGCAATCACCGAGCTCACACGCGTGGTAAACGACCTGACTTACCCACAGCCCGAGAAAGGCCTTTCAAATCTCGGGCTCGCGCACCTGAAAGCGAAAAACTATCAAGAAGCACAACGTCGCTTCAAAGAGGCGCTTCAGGCCAACAGCGCCTTTTGCCCGGCCCACAACCATTACGCTCAGGCGCTCTATCATCTGAAAGACTACAAAAAAGCCGCGGCAGCGACCGAGACGGCGCTACAGCTTTGTCCGAACCTCGACGAAGCACACTACTACGGCGCGCTCAGCTACTTGAAGATGGGCCAGCGGGACCGCGCGAACGCTCGCATGAGAGAAATCGTCGAGCTTTATCCCACCAGTGAATTCGCCAAACTCGCCCGGTCACATTTGAATCAAGCCTCCAATGATGGGACAGAATCGCCATGAGAAAGACAGGACAGCTGCTGAAAGAAGCCCGCGAAAAACAAGGCGTATCGCTCAACGCCGTCTCGGCGGCGACCAAAATCAGCGTCAAAGTCTTGGAGGCGATCGAGGCCGGAGACTCTTCGGAACTCCCTCCTAAAACTTTCGTTCGCGGATTCGTGCAAACCTACGCGATGTTTCTAAAGCTCGACGTCAAAACCGTCATGGACGTCTTCCAAGAAGAAGTGGGAACCACTCGCTACGCGCCCACCTACGACAAAAAAGAAGGCGAACCGCCTGTGGCCCCGACTGGCGCTCCGGCACCCGCGCAACCGGCCAAGGCGGCGAAGGTCAAAGTTCCCGGAGAGACCGCGGCACTACCCGACAAACCCGGCCTTACGAAATGGTTGATGGCGGGACTCGCTTTGTTTCTTTTCATCGCGATTTATTTCGTTTCTCAAACGGTACAAAAATACAAACGTGAATCTGAGGTTTCGCAGCTTCCCGACGGCGTAACTGACGGCGCGATCGCGTCCGCGACTCCGAACCCAGGGGCCACGCCAGAACCTGAAACCGACGAGCCGGCGGCTACGCCTTCGACCTCTCCAGGCGCGACAGCCGAACCCGGCGCGACACCGGCGGCTTCTCCGGAGGCCGGCGCGAGTCCCGCGCCCGCAAGTCC
>DASUEL010000036.1:0-2463 GCA_036275095.1 Bdellovibrionales bacterium | reverse complement strand
GCAGGAGGTCGCCGATTTCGTCGGCGTAAGAGGCGATGAGGTGCGCATCGGGCCCTTCGACGAGCACGCGCACCAGCGGCTCCGTTCCTGAGAATCGGATGAACGAGCGCCCCTCGCCTTTGAGCTTCTTGTTGATGCCCTCGACGAGCTCTTTGTAGCCCTTCACGTCTTCAAGCTTCAGGCGCTTCGTGACGCGTATGTTGCGCAGAACCTGCGGGACGTCTTCCATCACCGAGCGCAAGGTACTGAGGGTCTTGCCCGTTTGCTTCATGACTCCGAGAACCGCGAGCGCGGCCACGAGGCCATCGCCGGTCGTCGAATGCTCTTTGAAGATGATGTGGCCCGAGGACTCGCCGCCCAAACAATAACCGCTCTTGCGCATCTCTTCGACGACGTACTTGTCGCCGACTTTCACTTTGACGAGCTTTACCCCCGCCTTCTCCATCGCGCGCTCGAGGCCGAAGTTGCTCATCTCGGTGGCGACGACCGTATCGTGCGTGAGTTTTTTGCGCTTATGAAGATCGATCGCGCAGACGGCGAGAATATGGTCGCCGTTTACGACATTGCCCTTTTCGTCGGCCATGATCACGCGGTCGGCGTCGCCGTCGAGCGAGATGCCGACGTCGGCGCGATAGGTTTTGACCGCTTCGGCCATGTTTTCTGGATGGAGCGCGCCGCACTTGAAATTGATATTCGTGCCGTTCGGCGTGTTGCCGAGCACGATCAGCTCGGCGCCCAGCTCTTCGAGCACGGCGGGCGCGACTTTGTAGCCGGCGCCGTTCGCGCAGTCGAGCACGATGCGCATGCCATCGAGCGTCTGATCGAGCGGGAACGTGTTTTTCACGTAAACGACGTAGCGGCCGGCGGCGTCGTCGATGCGCCGGGAGCGGCCCACGCCGTCAGCCGTCGGAAGAAGCGCGTTAAGGTCCTCTTCGGCGACGAGACGCTCGATTTCGCTCTCCATGTTGCTCGAGATTTTGTAGCCGTCAGGACCGAAAATCTTGATTCCGCTGTCTTGATATTGATTGTGTGACGCCGAAATCACGATGCCCGCGTCGGCGCGCATGTTGCGCGTGACGAAGCCGATTCCGGGTGTCGGGAGCGGGCCCACGAGCTGCACGTGCACGCCCATAGAGTTGAGTCCGCTCGAGAGCGCCTGTTCGAGCATGTAGTTGGCGAGCCGCGTGTCTTTGCCGATGACGACTTTCACGCGCGCTTCTTTGTGCCGCACGTCTTTCGTGAGCAGATAGCCGAGCGCCTGGCCGACACGCAGAACGACGTCGGTGGTCATCGGAAACGTGTTGCTCGTTCCCCGAATTCCGTCAGTTCCGAAAAGTTTTGGGCGGCCGACCATGATTATCCCCCGTTCGAGTCTTTCACGTTCTCAGCTGGCTTGGCGGCGTCTGCCGGTTTATCGGCGTCGGCCGGTCGATTGATCTCAACGACCAGGCTCGACGGAGCGATGGAAACGACCTCGACTCCGTGAGGCAGCTGCAAGATGTCCTCGTAAATGCGAACCACGGTCTTTCCGGGATGCGCGTTCGACAAGTCCACATTTATCGAATCGGGACCTTCGCTGAATTTTTTGAGCCCCATCCTCGGACCTTTGACCTTGAACTGGACCTTTCGGGTTACGTCGTTGGAGATCGAATGACCGGGAGGCAGAATAAAGTCGAGGTCGAGAACCCGCGTGCGCACCATCTCTTGCCGCTCGAAGATGAAGACCCAGAGGCTGAGCGTGATGAAGAGCGCGACCATCTTGTACGTGCCGTTGTGAACGATGAGAGTGAACATGCGCTCGGCGAGCCACTTCATGTTTTCGGCTCCTTCTCGAGATTGTATTCATCTTGCAGATGAAAGAGCGAATAGAGCTGGCGCCGGATCGACGCGTGATCGAGATCGGGCGACAGCTGACCGCCGATGCACAAACTGACCTGCTTGTTCTCTTCACTCACCACGAGCACGACCGAGTCGGTCTCTTCGGTCAAGCCTATGGCCGCGCGATGGCGGGTACCCCAGTTCTTGTCGACATTCGGGTTCTTGGTGAGCGGAAGGAAACAGCCGGCCGCATACGCGCGCCCGCCGCGGATGATCAGCGCGCCATCATGCAGCGGGCTCCCGGGCTGAAAAATCGAGAGAATGAGCTCGGCCGTTACGACCGAATCGATGCGAGTGCCCATTTCGATGAAGTCTTCAAGGCCGATCTCGCGCTCGATGACGATCAGCGCGCCGTATCCGCGCTGAGCGACCTGCAATGCGCCTTTCGCGATCTCTTCAATGACCTGCGTTTCTTCAATTGCCGATACGCCCGAAAAGAACGGATTGCGGCCGATATGCGCGAGCGCGCGGCGAATTTCGCTTTGGAACAAGATCACGAGAATGATGAAGATCTGGGAGAAAAACTTCTCCAACAGCCAGTTCAACGTCGAAAGCCCGGCCCAAATGCTGATGATGTACGCGATC
>DASUEL010000035.1:0-4244 GCA_036275095.1 Bdellovibrionales bacterium | reverse complement strand
CGTCGACGGCGCGATCGCCGAGGCGGGAATGCTTCCGAACTCCGCCGCCGTGGCGAGCTTCGGGTAGCCGCCGTTCAGGCCGATGGCCGGGTGTATCCGCGTGCTCGCATCCAGCCAGTTCAAGACGGACGGGTCGAAGCCTTCGATCATTTCTTTCAGCAGATTTTCGCGCACCGGGGAATCGTAGACAAGGCGGTTGAAATAGTCTTTGAGGCAGTTCAAAAACCAGAGCTCGAAAAAATGGTTGGGCTGTTCGGTCACGGGCTGTCCCGTGAGCGTTTGGTTCACGCCGAGCGAATCAGCGTTATCGCCGTTCACTCCGCGGCAGGCATCGCTCAATCGCGTCTCGAGCCCCGCCGGATCTTCGGCTCCCGCAAATTTCGCTTTCAAAAGCTCGATCACGCCGATCGGGCTCGGGTAACGTGACGCTTTTTTGGTGAACGAGCGCGCTTCGGCGCCAAAGGGAACGGCAAGCAGAAGGGCGAAAACCAGCAGGCGTATGATCATTGTACGCTCCCGGGAGTGATTTGCATTTTGCCGTCGCCGTCGATGGCGCCGGTGGCCAGCCACTTACGCACGAGCTCGACCTGGTCGTCGCTCAGCTTATGCCCTTTCGGCATCCGCCTCAGCCGCACGACTTGGCGGTAGACTTCCTGCGCGCTCGCGGCCGCGTCCTGGTCGTCGATTCGAAGCGGATCGAAGCTGACGGCCGGCGCCTGCGTGCCGGCGGCGTCGCCGGTGTGGCAGGACGCGCAGTTCGTGTTGAAGATCGCGCGCGCTTCGATCGACTCGAGCTCGCCCGGCTTGTTCAAAAACAGCTCGGGCGAGCGGAACTCCGGCTGGCTCACGAGGGCCGCGATGAAGTCTTGGCTGCGCCGTCCGGCTTTTTCGAATAGCTCCGTCATTTGTTTGAGACGCGGGCGAAAGAGCGGAATGTCTTTGCCGACGAACCATTCCCAAAGGGCGCGCACTTGCGTCTCGACATACTCGGGCTGCCGTCGAATGTAATCAGCGAGCTGACCGACGCCCTCGACGTTTTGAATGAGCTTGCGCTCGGGCAACACGAGCGCTCCGGGCGAGGGCTCGCTCCCGAGAATGGACCCCGACGACGCGAACACGCGGCCCATCGGGTCGAGCATCTGATGGCATTTGTAGCAGGCCGGATTTTTGCCGTGCGGATCGCGCAGCCGCTCGGTGACTTCGGTTGCGCTGACCTCGAAGCCCTGCCCGTACGCGAGCTTATTCAGCTCGTGATCGATGGACTCGCCTGTTCCGATCGCGGGCACCATGTCTTTGCCCAGAAAAATCCGCAAGACCGCGGCGGCGCGCCGGCGGTTCTTGTTGATCGCGGTGTTGGTGTAGCGATTGAAAAATCGCGATGTGGTGAGCGCGCCCGCGATGCGCGGATCGCTCGGCCCGAAATCGAGCTTCACGACGCTTCTCGTGGGCGACCGCATGGGGTAACCGTTGGCATCGGGCTGCCCCGTGGCGTCCGACAGCACGCGCACGAGCCCCGAGATCGGGCTGAGCACGTCAGCGACCGCCGAATAGAACCCGAGATCGCTGGCGTCGATGCCGCTGACGAGGCTTCCGTCGTAAGCGGCATAGCTCTTCGATACGAGCAGCTCGTCCCAGCTGCGATTCTCGCGCGCGAGCGACCGGAACAGATTAGAAAGCGCGTTGTTTCGCTTGAAGCGCTCCGCTTCGGACTCCGAGTACGCTTTCGGCTCGATCTTGTTGAGCAAGCGGTCGCTGACCAGCGGCGCTTTGATGAAAAACAGCTCGTCGAGGTGATAGCTCAACGTTTCGGCGAACTCCGGGGTGCTTAGATACGCGCGAGCGCGCTCTCGAAGGTAGGCGTCGAGGTCCGCCGACTCGTATATTTTGCGGATATCGGCCCGCGGTGCCGGGCGCGAGCGCAAACGCTGGCTGAGTTTGTCGAGTACGTACTCCGCCTGGCCTTCGGTCACCGCCTGTTGGCGGGCATGCGCGGCTGAGACCGCCACTAGAAAGAGCGCCATGAACGTCAGTCTCAGCGTTCTCATTGCAGCGGCCTCTCTTTCGTTTGGGACCAGTCGATACCTTGCGAGCAAAACGGCGGATAGGACGTCCCGACGCATTTCAAGTCGAGCCACTCCCGCCGGAAAAAGAACGACTCGATGGTGTCGAACGAGGGAACACGCGGATTATTGAAGGTAACGAGCGCGCGAATTTCGCGATGGATCTGGTTCGTCTCATCGAACGGCTCGACGATTTGGCCGTTCATCGCCATCTGCCTCAGCTCTTCGGCCGAAAACCCGTCGGGCATGACGGCGGTGAAGTCCATTCGAAGCGTCATCTGGCAAGAGCGCGACGAAGGATCTCCGAACGCGGGGTGCGGAAGATACCACGCGATGTCGTCGAGCGAGATAAACAGGCCGATCTGCCCCGCCTGTTTTGCGACGATCTTATCGATGGATGAGATTTCGAGGCGGGTACCGGCCGGCGCGAGCTTCACGCCGAGCATGGAGAGCTCGTTTTGGTTGTCGCTCTGCCCGGTCTCGGAGTTGGGCGACATGGATTGAAGCTCCCAACGGCTGATCGTGCGCACCGGCAGCCAATCCCAAGAGTCGCACTCGAGGGCGGGCTTGGCGCCCGTGGCGAGGTGCGGAGCGAGAAAGTGCAGCTCGCCCACGCCGGGTATCGTACGAAGGACTTCGCCGTTCGGAGCCGTGATCGGCATATTGATTCGCTTCGGATCCGGATGTTTCGTCCAGTAAATTCCGTAGGTCAGCCCGGAGAACTGAACCCGCAAACTGCAATTCGGGAGCTTGATGTCGGGCGAGACGCAGCCGTTCTCCTGGAATTTCAGCGGCACGCGCGCCGAGAATTGCCTGGTGCGACCCACCGACACCGTGGCTTCGCGCCCGTCGGCCCACACGAGACGGCGGGTGCCAGTTTTGTTTTCGACCACGGAGGGACCCAGCGGAAACGTCTCGACGGTATCCCCGCCGGGACCGGCGGTTCGGGTGCCGCCGATATAGGACGGCCCTTGCGCGGATGCCGAAACCGCGGCGCACACGGCCAATGACAGCGTGAGAAATGCGAGTTTGGATTTTTCCATCAGAGACCTGCGTTTGCAAACCGCTGCCAAACGGGTCGCATTTTAACGCCTGCTGGGCCGTCGATACTTTCGACACGATGAAATTTCGAATACCCGGTGCAGACCCGACTCGGTCCCAAAATTCGGCAGGCCGCCCACAGTTTCGACAACCGGCACTCCCTACGGGCCCGGCCACCGCCGGACGGGCCTGGCACGCCCTTGCAGAATGCGAAGCTCGGTAGCCGCAAACACTGGAGCTGACATGAAAGCCCTGATTCTTTCACTTTGCATCGCTTTGATCGCGAACACGGCGACGGCCAATCACACGGCGGAGCTGCCGCGCGGCCAGACGAAGCTGACGATCCGGCATGATCCCGACACCCAAATTTTAGAAATGCAGAAATGCACGAAGCCTTACCCGAATATCAATCACGAATCGTGCGAAACCGTGCTGAAGAGCCAAAGTTCGGTAAACGGAATGGCCTTGGGGTCGCTGATCGCAAGCGACCTCGCTCGCTTCAACGAGCAGAAAGAAAACAAATCTCGCCGGCGCTGGGCCGGCGTTTTGTTGCTTGTCGGAACCGCGGGCGTGCTCATTTGTTTGGCCACCGTCGGCAGCTGTATCTGGGCCCCGATCTTGCTCGCGGCCGATGGCTCGCTCATGGCCGCTGTCGGCGCGCTCCTTGCGGACGCCGCCTTTGTCACCGCGCTCTACAAAGGCTGGAAAATGAACACCGTCGGTGAGGCCCTCAATTACGATCTTCCGCGAATCGCGGAGACGCTGAACAACATGCAGTCGGTAGGAGCCACGTACGGCGAAGTCGTCGTCGGCGGCCCGACGCTCGACTATCTCAAGTCATTGAATAAGACTTTGAGCGGCGACGGCACGGCCGTTGGGCGCCATTGAAGCGATGGCCGCGGCATTGCTGAGCGGCCGCGAGCCGTTGTCGCTTGCGGCTCGAATTACTCTTCTTTATCGTCGAGGTTGACCGAAAAGGTCGCGCGGCCGGCTTCTTCGGGTTTGTCTTTCTTGATCACTTCGATTTCGGCGCTCACGCGAAATTTGTGGGTTTCGACAAAACGTGACGCTTCTTTCACGAAATCTATTTTTTGAATGATCGAGATGACCTCGTTGCCCACGCGGTTCATGAGCTGTTCTTTG
>DASUEL010000034.1:0-3171 GCA_036275095.1 Bdellovibrionales bacterium | reverse complement strand
ACTTTGTTCCACTTTCTTCCACTTTAGCCCTCGCGGTGATGGCGCAACAAGTCTCGTTTTTCTTTTCTGAATCTGGACGGCTGTGTTAACCTGTTAGAAAGACTTTGCATTTTGACTAAAGTCTGGATGGTAGATGCGATGAATTTGTCCTGCCCAAAGTGCGGATTTGAGCAGCCTCGCGACCGATTTTGCGCCAATTGCGGAATCGACATGGAAAACTATCGCACGCCGCCTCGCCCGCTTGCCCAGCGCTTTCTGGGCAGTTCCATTTTTTACGGCATTCTCGCCCTCATTCTAGTGGGCGCCGCCATTCACATGGTCATGCGGGCCGCGAATCGCGAAGCCGATACGCCGCCGCCCCCGACCTATGCTCTCGACCAGCGCCCGATCGCGACGATTCAGCCCGAGGCTTTCGGCGCGACACCCGTACCCGCCGCCGACACGACGGAAGTCGCGGGCGAGAAGCCTCTGGCCGGCGGGACGCAACCGCTCGGCACGCCGGTCCCGACTCAAGTGCCCACCGCCGCGGCCGCCGCCGCTACGACCCGGGCGCTCGAAGCCGCCAGCAGCAGCGCGACCAAACGCAAAAACTCCCTGAAGATCACGTGGACTGAAGTGAACCGCGATTTCTACGGCGAGCTTTTGGGCGAGCGCCTCCCGACCGGGCAGTTCCGCGTGGGAATTTTGATGGAAGAGCTCAATGGCCGCTCACTGAAGGCGCGCATGGAGTTCGGCCGAAACGAGAAGATGATTCGCAATTTGGACTCATCGTCGCACACGCTCACCTTGTCTGAAACCGACCGCCGTATCGAGATTCTCCAAAGCAGCCACGATCCAAAAGTGAACGAAAAAGTCGGAGTCATACTCAACCTCGAGCCGGTCAGCATCGACGAGGCCGGCCTACAGCTGCGCTTCGAGATCCGGAGAGCGACGCCGCAGCTTCAAGCCCGGGGCTACACGGTTGATACGTTCAATGCGACCGATGAGCTCCTGATTCCGCCCAGAGGCGCCGCTTTTCTCTCGGGCTTCATTCCCCATCGCGAGCCTTACGACGAAATCGAGCAGCGGCTTTTCTCGGCTAACCCGGTCTTGAAGGTGCTGAACTCGAAAACATTTCAAACCGGTCTCTCTGAGATCATCGTATTTTTCGAGCCCGTCCTCGCCGAGTGATCGCGGCCCTCTCGCCTTGACGCCTTGAGGTGTCGCCCCCTATAAAGTGACCTCGAATGAACTACACACTCAGCCAAATCGAGCACCGCTACGGCGAAAACGTACATATTCTCGCCGATCCCGTGCTGAACTCCATGTTGGTGCGGCTCTCGCATCCCGAGACTATTCAGCCCGCGGTCAATCACCTCATCGAGACGCTTTATGCGAACCTTCTGCGCGTCGCTTCGAACGCCGAACTGAAGCGCAAAGACGTGCGGCTGCCGACCCGCATGACGGCGGTTCACCCCGACAAGCTGTACCAGGGCACGATCATCGACCCGGATCAGCGGGCGGTGACGGTCGGTCTCGCGCGGGCCGGAACGTTTCCGAGCCATATCTGCTACAACTTACTCAACCAGCTCTTAACGCCGCATCAGGTGCGCCAGGATCACATTTGGGCCGCGCGTTTGACCGACCAGCACAACCACGTGCTCGGCGCATCGCTCGGCGCCACGAAAATCGGCGGCGACATCGAAGACGCCACCGTCTTCATTCCCGACCCGATGGGCGCGACGGGCAGCACCATCGACTCGGTGCTTAAGCTCTACAAGAAAGAAATCTCGGGCCAGGCCCGTAAGTTTGTTGCACTTCACCTGATCATCACGCCAGAATATATCCGCGCCTTGACCAGGGCCCATCCCGATCTCAAGATTTACAGCCTGAGGCTGGATCGCGGGATGTCGCCGGCCGAGGTTTTGAAGACCGTGCCCGGCACGCACTGGGACCAAGAAAAGGGACTGAACGAAAATCAGTACATCGTCCCCGGTGCCGGCGGAATCGGCGAGATTCTGAACAACTCGTTCGTGTAGCGCGAAGCACGCGCTTCCCGGCGAGGCGGCCCGGCGGAGCAAACTGAGGAGACTTAAAAATGGAACGCTTGAAACTCTCGACTCTGATTTCTGAAGATCAAATCGCGAAACGCGTGAAAGAAATGGGAGCCGAGATCACCAAGCGTTTCAAAGGCGAGGAGCTCGTCACTGTTTGCGTACTCCGCGGAGCTTTCATGTTCTACGCCGATCTCATCCGCTCCATCGACACCGACGTGAGCTGCGAGTTCTTCGGCTGCTCGAGCTACAAATCGACCAAGTCCACCGGCGAAGTGAAACTGACGCTCGATCTGACTCAGCCGATTGAAGGCAAAAACGTGCTGCTCGTCGAAGACATCGTCGATACGGGCCTCACCATGAGCTACCTGCTGAAGACGCTCAAAGCGCGTAATCCGAAAACGCTACTGACGGCGGCGCTGCTGTTCAAGCCCGAGGCGCTGAAGACAAAGGTCGACATCGACTTCGTCGGCTTCGAAATCGCGAAAGACTATGTCGTCGGTTACGGCCTCGATTTCGAAGACTACTACCGGAACCTTCCCTACGTGGGAAAGGTCGAAAACATCAACTAGGCTCCGATTGCCCGCTCGGGTTTGGCCTTTGCCCTGCGGTGCCCCGATTGGTCCATCCTTCAGAGACTAGACAGGCGCGGGCCCGCTAACCCGCTAAAATCGCAGCAAATTCGCGGCCCTTTCGCGTCCCGCCCGCGGCACGAGACTTGAATCAATTCCTGGCCGTCATGCTGAATCGTATCCTCCTCGCGCTCGTAATCACTTTCGCCTCGGGCTATGCCCGGGCCCAAGCGTGCTCATCGGCAGCCGCGCCGGCCGTTGAAGGGCGCCGGCCTGAACGCACTCGGCCCCGCTTCGAACAAACCGAAGAGGCTTGGAGCTTCTCGAAATTTCTGCGCAGTAATGCCCGCCACTATTGGGGCTGGTCCCGCAACAACGCCGTGACCTACCTCGAAGCGTTTCTCCGTCATACGGGGCTCGTCGTCGGGGACATGCACATGAACAACCTCGCGTTTGTGAAGCTGAAAGGACGCCTGAAGTTCAAAGTGAACGACCTCGATGACGGCGGCAATGGCCCTTTCGTGCTCGATCTCGCTCATCACATCATCACGACTCGCGCGGTAAAC